>JAUIBF010000002.1 GCA_030428125.1 bacterium
TTCCGTTAGATACTGAGGCTGAGTTCCAGGATGTTTCGTATGGTGCACTAGAGTCATTGCTAAAGGCAGTAGAGCTATCGTCTAGATAGTAGGAGACTCTTTGTACTGCAACGTTATCGGTGGCTGTGGAAGTGATGTTAATTGTTCCAGATACAGTCTGATTGTTTGAAGGCGAATCAATAGATACGGCAGGGTTTGTCGTATCAGGTTCGCCATCTTCTTCTGGCTCAGTACCGTTTGCAAGCGCAGCTACCTGTAGGGCATCTATCGCTGTATCGTAAACCTGAACATCATCAACCCTTCCGTTGAAATAGCTAGAACCATTTGGGTTAGCCCCAATCCAAGTATTTGCAGTGTTACTGTCGACATTTCCTGTCTTCGGAGTACTTCCAACTTCTATTCCGTTTAGATAAAGCTTCATATCAGAGCCATCATATGTGGCTGCAAAATGAGACCATGAGTTAAGTGGTACCGTACCGGAATCTGCAACCAGTGTGGTTGTGTTTCCGCCTGTTTTTAGCCTAAATCTCAACACATTTCCTGCTCCACCACTATTAAGCATGCTGATCATTAATGTATGATCTTGGTCCGAAGTTCCGGTAGCTTTTGAAATAATCCTGGCATCACTTGTATAACTTGAAGGATTAATCCAGCCTGAAACTGTTAATGCAGTTGCGTTGAAGTTCATGCTATCAAGCTCTACTCTTCCGGTTGAGCCGTTAAGTTCTACTGCTCCACCGTCATTACCCGTTCCCCATGTAGCTCCACCGGCTAGAGTTCCGTCGTTGCTCCCTACAGAATCATCTGCTGTAACTCCACTGCCGTCATCAAATTCCCAGCGAGATCTTAAATCAGAAGCACTAGGAGGATAAGGGTTATTCTCTACTGTGATATCAACGCCACTGGAAGTAGTAGTGTTACCTGATGTATCCTCAGCGACAGCTGTCAACGTATAGCTACCGTCGGCTAGTGTCAGCGTATTTAATTCTACAGAATAAGGAGAAGTAGTGTCTGGACTGCCAATTTGGTTGCCGTTAACATAAAAGGTAACGTTTTCAACTTCTACATTGTCAACGGCATTGGCTGTAATTTCTGTAACTAAATTGACGTTACTGCCTGAGGTAGGTGAAGTAATATTGACACTTGGTGCAGTTTCGTCAGGAGGAGCTTCACAGCCTTCAACACCTGTTGGACTAAACCCACCGTCTTGTGTTAGAACTATACAGTCTAAACCTACCCCTGCTTTAGTACCACTAATTTGAATATGTGCTGGACCACCACTCCAGTTAAGTTGTGAACTGCCTTTAACCCAAATCCAGGTGTCATTTCCACCACTTCCACTCATCGTTTGATCACACAAACTACCACCATCGCCGTCGATACTATAAGCGAACTCGGATGCACCATCTGGAGATTTTACTCTAGCCCATACATCATAATTACCGGCAGAAGACAATTGAATGTCCCTTGTTAATAAACCTAAATCAGAACTCAAATCGCTACAGGCATCAACCTGTGCATCTACTCGTCTTGTGTTAATCATTGATGTCAATACCACAACAAAAGCTAATGATATCCCAATTAACACCAAACCGATTCTAGATTGTTTTGTAGAGTTTTTCACTGTTTTCACTTTATCCCCTAGTGAATTTGTAGGTCGACTACTTTATAAACCTTAACCTGAATATACCATACATTGTTTTTCAGCAAAACGCTTATTTAGCAGCGACATTTCTGGTTATGCAAACACCTACGATAATGCTGAGGTGCCTAATGAGTATCGTATGCTGTTGCCTATTTGTAAACATTAGCTAAATCTTAAAAAATATTGATAGTATATACATATGGCAACGAGAAAAGTTTTGGGTAATAATAACTTTTCTGGGTTCTTATTGTTTGCTGTCGGATTTGCGATAGCTGGCGTTATTGCTCTGGCCCTGGCTCGAGCTGACACCATACAGGTACCTATTGAGGCAGAAAGTTCCACCAGACAAGGACTTTCAATATCTTCAGATGCAAACGCATCGGGTGGACAGTATGTTGAATTCGACGAATATGATGCAGAAACTTGGTACGGCTACGAAAAGCCTGGTCCACACAATACTGGTCCACGGAACAAAAACGGCTCGGCAATGACAGAAGCCGAAAAACAATCCAAGCTTACGCATATGACCGGCAGCGAAGTTAAATCAGCCATGGCAGCAGGCCAAAAACTATTCGAAAATGTCTATATTCATGGTGGAATAACCAATCCTGAAGGTGGCGACAACGTAACATTCAGAAACTTTGTTATAGATGTGCAGGGTGGATATTACGCAATGAAAAACTGCGTAGGCGCACCATGTAGCAAAAACCATGTATTCGAAGACGGCGAGATAATAAACATTGGCAGTGCGGCGCTAATTTCTAACTATACGGCTCGTAGGCTAAATGTTCACGAAAGTAATAGCGATGCTTTCAAAGTGCTTAGCGACGATATAACTATAGAATCATCGTGGTGGCACCACCTTGGAAAAGGTGAAGGCGCACATGCCGACGGTATTCAGCCAGCAGCAAATACAACCGCCAAGAACACTGTTGTAAAAGGTAATTTCTGCGACATGCCCAGCAATGCAACCCCAAACGGGTACGGTGCACCATACAAGACGAACCGATGCCTACAGGGTATGTCCGGAACAATGGACTATTTGTTCGAGGCAAATTGGCTAAACGGCGGGAATTACACCATGAGTTGTGGTGACGGGATTAGACTGGTGAACAATCGTTTTGGTCGTGATTATCAGTATGGAATTATAACTGGCACTTGTGAGGTCAACCAAGGTAACGTATGGGACGATACCGGTGAACCAATTTAGAATGAAAACATATTAATGATAATATTGGCTTATGTTTAAGCGACTTGGGTTCATTAAAAAGTACAGAGGTTCAATTCTATTTATATTTGGTTTTGCAGCTATGGGAAGTCTGCTGGTACTTTTTGTTCGGGCAGATACTGTACAAATACCTATTGAGGCTGAGTCAGCTAGTAGAGTCGGAGGTGTACTAGCGTCTGATTCAAATGCCAGTGGTAATCAATATTTTGGATTTGAAGCTTACGACCCCGAAACATGGTACGGCTACGAAAAGCCTGGCCCCACTAACACCGGTCCAACTAATGAGAATATCCTTACGCCGATATCTAACACACAACTAGAATCAATGATGACGGATGGCGCGGTTATCGAGAACGTACTTATTACGGGTGGAGATGTAGATCCTAATGGAAATAACGTCACCATTAGAAACTTTAAAATGAACGCCAATGGCAACCGTTATGGTTTTGTTATGCGTAACGGCAAAACCAATCTAACTTTAGAAGACGGTGAAATCTATAACATGAGCAGTGCGGCAATTTTAGGAATGGGCTGGACAGGAATAAGACTAAATATCCACGACAGTAGTGGCGATGGCCTAAAGGCACAAAGTGCAGGAAGCAGAGGTCCTGTGCTTGTGGAGTCTAGCTGGATTCATAGACTAGGAAAAGGTGACGGCGCACATGCTGATGGCGACCAGTCGCGCTCCGGACCTGACCCGATTGTATTTAGAGGCAATAACTGTGACATGCCAGTTAACGAAAAGGGAGGCCCAGGAGCACCTTACAAATCAAACGCATGCTTTATACTACACCAGGCAGAGGGGCCAATTGTAAGCTTTACTGCTGAGTATAATTGGCTAAACGGCGGGAATTACACAGTTTACTGTGGTGGTGCTGAGGATATGCGATACAACCGAATTGGTAGAGGTTATAGATACGGCCACAGAACTGGAACTTGTAAAAGTTGGGTTGGTAACGTGTGGGATGATACTGAAGACCCTGTTTAAAGAAGCATTAATGTAAAAACAGAGACAACGCTATGCTTAAGCTTAAAATCAGAAAAAGCTTTCAGAGGTCGTTACTTTTCATTCTGGTATTTGCATTCATTGGTAGCTTATTGCTGTTTTTTGCTCGAGCTGAGACTATTCAGATACCTATAGAGTCCGAATCAGCAAGCATCCAAGGCAGAGCAACAATCCAATCAGATGATCAAACATCTGATGGCAGATACACTGAATTCGGAACCGAAGACGAAACTTGGGGAGGCTATGTAAAGCCAGGTGCTCATAACACGGGCCATGACGGCAATTTAACCAAAACATTCCAGTGCACTTGCAATATTGATCAGTCGTGGTTAAACACGAATAACGGTGGATCCAAGGTTATAGAAAATGTGAGATTTAACGGCAGAGTGAATGTTTGGGAAGATGGCGTAACTATTAGAAACTTTTTGGTGGATGGTGGATTATTTGGAATATATAACGGTGTGTTCGAGGGTCATATAGTTTCTGGTTTGATTTTAGAAGATGGCGAATTGATTAACTCAGAAAACTCAGGATTGGTGGTGTCTAATGCTGAAGTACGAAGGGTTCACGCTCATCATCAAGGTGCGGACGCTTTTAAGCCTTTTCGGAATGTGCTTTTGGAAGGTAACTATGCTCATCATCTAGGAAGTAAGGCTCCGGATGTTCACGCCGATGGCGTGCAGATGGTCGGCGGAAGTAACATAACGATTCGTGGCAATAACTTCGACATGAAACACGACGAACCAGGTTTTACTAACTCACAAGTTATGATAATACAGACTGACTTAAGCGGAATTGACAGTGTTGCCATAGACCATAACTGGATTAATGGTGGAGGTTTCAGTGTGCAGTTACGAGATAAAGGTAATGGCTACGGCTGTCCGACAAATGTCGATTTAACGGATAACCGTTTTGGTCGCGAATACCAATTTGGGCTACTGGCAACAGCTGGATGCGGTGGTTTTAATATATCCGGCAACGTATGGGACGACACAGGCGAACCTGTGCCCATCAACAACGATTGATATAGACCCGCAATAAACCTATACTTTAACTATGACGAATAAGCTAAAAAAGTTTAGAAGTTTTCAAAAACCGCTATTGTTTGTCATAGGATTTGCTTTCATTGGCAGTGTGTTGTTGCTTCTTGCTCGAGCTGATTCACAAGCTCCAATCAGCACTATAGAAGCTGAAGCCCTAAGTCGATCAAACGTTAGCCTTAAATATGACAATGAAGCATCAAATGGCGCCTTTGCTGAATTCGGTGGAGGTGGAACAAGCAACTGGACCGGTGCAGGACCAGACCCTGATCTTAAGCCATCCAACGAAAGTACCGGCCCGCAAGAGCCAATAGTCTCCACCTATAGCGGCACTGTTAGGTATGATAATTCATTTGTACTATCGAGTGGCACATATGAAAACATACACTTCCCCAAAGGCGTAACTATTACTGGTCCGGTAACTATAAAACATTGCACAATTGATGGTGCAATACGAGTTGAGAACGGACCTGCTGTAGTAGAACACTGTGACATAAATGGTTGGTTTGGCATAACTTCGGATAATCGTGATCCTGAATTGCAGCTAGCCACCTTTAGGCACGTTAAGGCTGTTAGGAACTCTAACGACGATGCCATAAGAATAGGAGCAAGAAGTACCTTTGGCGATAATTCTGTCTACAACAACACTGTGATTGAAGATTCTATATTTGAGGCCCACTACCGAGAAGTTCCGGGCGCACACTATGACCTGCTTCAATTTGGTGGTGGCAAGAACGTGGCCTTCAACCGAGTCGTATTTTACTACTCGGCAACCGAGTTCGAAGGTGGCGCTACGTCTTATGTGAACAATGGGGTCAGAAATCAAAACGTAACTTTTACCGATTTCTGGGTAGAAGGTGGTCCGGTGTCAGCAGTATTCTATGGAACAAATACTGTAACGAATTGTTATATAGAAAGCACGACAAAAGGATACTTTTTGATATACCCAGGCGACCAGACAACCCTAACTAACTGCATCGATGAATACGGAAACACTGTTTCACACTAAGCGCCTTTATGCAAAAGAGTATTGAGACACAAACTAGCTATTAACCTTCACGGTATCCATTTTTAAAAGCATAATTTGAGATTCTTGTAGAAGAATATTCTAAGATATTTTTAACAATGATATAGTAAATAAATAATGAAGAAAAAGATTACAAGCAACATTAAATATCCTAGATCTTTGTTGTTTATCGTTGGGTTTGCAATTGTTGGAAGCCTATCTATACTTTTCGTTAGAGCAGATACTGCTCAAGTACCAATCGAAGCAGAATCTAGTTCTACTACTGCTGGAGTAATAGTTTCCGATAGTAGTGCATCAGGTGGACAATATTTCGAATTCAATGAATACGACCCAGAAACATGGTACGGTTACGAAAAGCCAGGGCCAAATAACACCGGCCCCCGAAACCCTGATAACTCTGTCATGTCTGATTCGGAAAAACAGTCAGAGCTTACGCACATGACAAATGCAGAAGTCATTTCTGCTATGAATGGTGGCCAGAGATTGTTCGAAGATATATATATTCATGGTGCAGTTACTCTACCTGTAGGTGCTCACAACATAACAATTCGGAACTTCGTGCTGGATGCAGGTGGCTCAACATATGGTATTAACAATCGTGTAACTCAAGGAAACGCAGTGCTAGGTCTTGTTTTAGAGGATGGAGAAATTTTTGATTTCAGTAGCGCAGCACTGCTAGCAAACTACACTGCCCGTAGACTGAATGTGCATGAAAGCAAGGGTGACGCATTTAAAATGCTTAGCGACGATATAACTATTGAGTCTTCTTGGTGGCATCACCTAGGAACTGGTACGGGTGCACATGCTGACGGTTTGCAAGGTGCCAGTGGTAGTTCAATAAAGAATATTGTTATAAGAGGCAATAACTGTGACATGCCGATAAACAGTAAGGGTGGACCAGGTGAACCTTATAAATCTAACAGGTGTTGGCAGGCAATGGGTTCGGAGACAATGTTGTTCGAATACAACTGGCTGAACGGCGGGAATTACACCATGAGTTGTGGTTCAAATACGACCCTTAGAAACAACCGTTTTGGTCGTGGCTATAACTTCGGAATCATCACCGGAACTTGCGGGGTGAACACTGGCAATGTCTGGGACGACACCGGCGAGCCCATTTAGTTTAGCGCTCGATATAAAGGTAGTAAGTAGTATCATTAAACTATGTCTGAGAAATATAAGAGGATTTTTACATTCAATAAGCCACTTATTTTTATTCTTGTGTTTGCGGTTGCCGGTACAGCGTTGCTACTTTTGGTTAAGGCTGACTCATCACAATTCCCCATTGAGAGCGAAGATTTTAATCGTTCTGGACCTATTACGTTCAACTCGGACTCGAGAGCATCTGGAGAAAATTACGCCCAATTTAACGAACCATCGGACTTAAGCCTGCCAGATCCTATCGATCCTGGAGATCGCGACTTCGGGCGAATCGTGCGCCAAACTGCCCCAAATGGCGGTGTGATTGTGCTACCCGACGGTGATTATACAGTTAGCGACGTAAGTAATTTCAATCCATCTAACTACGTAGTTGTTGTATCAGAAAATCCTTATGGTGCCAGAGTGGTCAGGACTGCTAACGTTGTTGGCCAAACTGATCAATACTTTAGTAATTCTAGTAAGTTAATTTTCGTCGGCATTGAATTTAAAGACATAGTTACTCGGCTTGGTGGCAACACAGACATTTATTTTTGGCAGACTCGCCATAGTTATCCGGTGACGGCACACCCGGTACCCAACGAAACTTTTTGTGGTGGTGGCGTTGGCCCCAATGGATTAGAGCTCGGTAACAATAATAGATTGTCACTGTATGGTTCGGTAATAGATGGAATCGGCCATGACGGCATAAAACTAAATGGCGACGATAACGTTTTGCTTAGGGGTATAAAAATAACCAAAATTGACCACCAAAACCTGCAACAAGGTCGCGGTAACTCACGCTGTGGCTGGGACGGCGATGATAATTATCATGATGACGGAATTCAGATCTATCCTGGGGGTGTGAATAACCTAACATTAGAGGATTCATATGTTGGACGACAAATGGTGATCCAGGTGGATAATGGCGGAAGCTCTAACAACGGTTTGGTCTTTAGAAATAACATGTTTTATCAGGAGCCACCAAATGGCGATTGCTTGGCAATTGACGCACGTGTCAAGCCAGGCGCACAATCTGGTGCAACTATGGATATGACGCTATCGGGTAACGAAGCCTGGTGCAAGGATAGTCAATGGATATTCTACGTTGCTGGATCCAGAGCGGGAGCGTTCACGATCAACGGTGAAGCGGTTACATCGAGCCAACGAGAAGCCAATAAATACATAACTAAACGTAGCGGTACGCCAAATACCAACAACACACCATCAGAAACCTGGCGCAACAATAACCCATATGACAACTGGCCTTGCTATTTAGATTCCGAAATCAACGGCTTTAATCAGAGCGTAACAGCCTGTAACTAACATAGTTAAAGTATTATATAATACTTACTTTTTGCATCAGTTATTTACGATTAACATGCACTATGGCGACCAGATAATGTCTAGCTGTTCGTGTGATGGCGCAGAGCTTGGAACTGGCAATTCAGTTAGATTAGTATTTCCGCCCTGGTCGTTTATTCTGCCATCCCTGGTGGTGTTATAAAATTCAGAATTAGAAACTTGAAGCGTCGCGCCTGGGTGACTATTGCCTACAATTGTTGAGTTGGTATACTTTGCGTTTCCTGTCGTGTGGTATGGCTGGCTAAAGAACGAAATGTCCGATGGCCCATTCCAGGCTTGTCTGGATAAAGTTGGGGAAACTACATATACGTTGTCAAATTCCGGCAAAGCAGATCCATGGCCTTGGTACATTTTGTCCCAAGACGGCCACAATACAGAATCTCTGGCATATATGTTTCCGAACGAGTAGGAATCGTAGTATGTCTGCAAAGTGTCTGCGTGGGCAGGTGGCTGATCCACGGTGCCTGTAATAATAGACCCAACTATGTACTGGATACCCCTTCCGGCCGATGAACTATTGCCGTTACCTCTTGTACCTCCGCGATCGCCAAGTCCGGGGTCGGCATATTCTCGATAAACAACCTCATAGTACAACCCTTCAATATCCGCATAAGTTCCACTAACTAACATGACTGCATTTTTCTCTGCTTCGCACCAGGCCCATCCCGAATTGCGAATTGTTCTGAAGCCACCACTGTTATTTATGTCTCTACTGATTAGCATTCGACTAGCCATCCAGCCTGCAAGTAATAAATTAGAGCTTCTGGGATTAGCCGAAGTGGTGTAGTTTGCTCGTTGGCCGATTGGTGGGCGAACAACAATTTCCGGCCCAGTTGGTCTGTCCAAGTTTACAGCTGGGATATTGCCTGGGTGCTCAATTACTCCACCACTAGAACCAAGCGAATTTAGTGCAGACTGCAGACTTGCGATTGAGCCATCTGTAACAATATCGGCAACGGTATCATACGCCGGGAAACCGTCCGGCCATTGGCCAGTCGGGCCTCGACCATCAGGGTCCAGGCCAGACGCACCAAACTCAACAAACTTATTATCCGATGCTTCGGTGCTTGATTTTATTGCAGCCAAGCCTTGCAGATTAGACTTTTCTGACTCCAATACGTTGTGGTGCGTGTCCGCTCTCGATACAGCCAATACGGCTAGTCCTATTACTCCAAAAGCCAAAGTAAACGTTAATGGTCTAATGATTTTTAACTTAGAAATAGCTCTAGGATTTAACTTTGTCGATTTTCTCACCATGTTATGTTTAATTTTATTACTATATAGTTTTATTTCAAAACCTGCTTTGCGAGAGCAATATACCACGACGTCTAGATGTTGTACTATAAAGCCATGGCCAAAAAATTAAGTAAGCTTGACGTCATACAAAAACCAATACTATTTGTTCTGGGGTTTGCAATCGTCGGAAGTTTGATGTTATTTCTAGCGCGAGCCGAAACCGTACAAGTACCTTTTGAGGCCGAGGGGGCAACTGTTATAAATTCTGGAATCACCTATGATTCAGAAACATCTGGGGGTCAATATATAGAGTTTGGTGGGCTAAACACCGGTAGCGGGGATTGCGATTTTCCGCAACAAATAGTGCCAGCAACTGAAATGCCAACTAAGCAGGAGATTATAAATTGTGCCGGTTTACTAGATGTTAGTTTACTTACACCATCAGGTTCAATAACCACTAACCAAGATGGACAGGTTATAGAGAACCTAGACATTAACGGAATTATAAACATCAGTCACAATGATGTACTAATCCGAAATGTTCGGGTGCGTGGCGTAACCACTAATGCAGTATTAATTCGACCTAATAGTGGTGTTACTGGTACGGTTATTGAACATTGTGAGGTTGAAAGCCTAGCAACCGAATCAGAAAAAACTAACGGAATTGGCTTTTTAGGTAATTACACCACTGTGAGATATTGCGAAGTAAAAGGAAGCAATGGTGACGGTATTAAGGCAGAATCAAACAGTTTGTATGAGTACAATTACGTGCATATGACAAAAGAACCCGGTCATGCAGTACACTTGGACGGCTTGCAGGGTTCGGGCGACTCAGACTGGACAGCACGCTATAACGTGGTGGACATGAGACACGAAGACGGTGGTAACTCTAGCTTATTCGCTCAGGGTTGGAATGGCTCGAGTTGCCGGCTAATTGCCAACGTTACCTTCCATAACAACTACATCAATGGTGGTAATCATGGTATAAACGTTGCCGGTGGTAAAAAGGACAAGTGCCCGCAGTCCGAAGATAGTTATGTTACGAACTTTAGAGCAATAAACAACATATTCGAAGTAGATAGCGACGGTATTTTCGGAAGCGATTCGCTGTCCGGATTCCGATATTATTATTACAATAGAAAATATGTTAAAGACAGCGAATTTACGGTAACTGGTAATATATTGTCTGACGGCAGAGAGCTTACGAGTGGCATTACACCACATCCTTAAAGCAGCCTGATACTAGCTATAACCAGAATATATTTTAACTCGGAGTTAACTCCGATTTACTTCGTTTTTCATCTGTTATCTGAAATTGACCCAGGCTCTACTTATGCTAGATCGCCATTCGTAAACCATGTATCCTAATGTTCCAAGTAATGCGATCCCTATTATCCCCCAGTTGATTGTGCCGTCTGAATCTTCGGCCTGAATATCGGTTACTGTCGGTAGCTGATCCACATCACTAATGCCTAAAGTGCTTACTTTGCGACAACGGTTTGTTTCAGGATTACGCTCTTCCCCTTCATCACACGGAACTAAACTTGAAGAAGAGCTTGATATTTTTCTACACCGATTGGTGTCCGGATTCCGATATTCGTCTTCATCACATGGGGTGAGCTGCGAGACTGCTGACTCTATATTTTTACAGCGATTCGTCTCAGGGTTGCGAAATTTACCTTCTGGACATGGTGCATAAACTGTAGTCACCCCTTCAACTTCGTCCACAGCCGGTTCTAGATATGGTTTATTGGGTTCGTCAGGTGTAATTTGATTTGTGAATATCCATTGATCGTCTACTAGCGCCCAGGAAACGTCATCTCCAGCATTAGAGTATATTTCAGTCTGACTAACTACGTTTCCTGCTGGAGCAACCAACCTCAGCTGAACTCCACTGGAATTTGGCAAGGTTATCCCTGTAATACCATCATTAAATACTAGGTACTCGCCTGCTAAGATTACTCCCTCTGTGAATTCATATTCTTTAGAGAAACTCGGACCAACTTGAATTTTATACCTGGCCAGGTTTATGTTTTCATTGTTTGGATTATAAAGTTCTATAAATTCAGCGTCAGTATCATAGCTTGGAGGGTTTGGAAGCAGCTCAGTAATAAAAATAACGCTGTCTTCTAGTGGTATTTCTTCACAATTTTCTGACCCTATAGGCTTTTCAAAACCAACTGGTGCAACAACCTGCAAACCGTCTAAGTTCGGACAGAAATCTTCATAGCAATTCCCTGCTTCATCTGCGAGCATTCCGTCTGGCAGTTCAGTCTGCAAATTTTCAATATTCCTGCAAAGATCAACGACCACTTCCACTTCGTAAACACCACCAGATAATACTAGAAGCGGTAAATCTGTTACTTCAAAGTCTTCTATATTGTTGTCCGAGTCTGTATAGCCACTTAGGGGATTCGTGAGTCTATTGAATACTCCACCGTTGGAAAGTGAGTTCAATCCGGTTCCTTCAGGCTTTCCAGAACCCCATCCTATGGTATCAATCACCAGACCTTCCGCATCAACTAGCCTGATAGAACCGTTGGTTCCTGGGATATTTGCACTGTTAGAAAATACGAAATCATGAGCTGTTAGTGTAGTTGCAAAGGTTTCACTTACTGACAGCACGTGCTCACCCGAGTTTATGAAGAACCTTATATTTGGGCTAAGGGATTCAAAGCAAACAATATCTCGATAATTTTCTGTGCTCGCAAACTGTAGACACCAATCTGTTATGTCTATGTCCTCATTAGATTTGTTATGGATAGAGATATACTCGTGTCCACTTAAGCCAGTGTCGCCTAGATAAACCTGTGCTAGTAACACGTTATCTGAAATGGCTGATACTTTAGGTGTAGAAAATATTAGACAGGTGAGAATTACTGAGCAGAAAAGTGATATAAAAACCGTTTTCTTCACAGGTTAACCCTCTTATGTTAAAAACTATAAACCCCATATTAAAAAACATCAACTACTATTCCACTAACCCCTACTGTACAAGGACGTTCCCGAGGAAGTCCTGTGGACTTCTGAGTTTTCCTTGCTCGGCTGAGTGGGATGCTTTAGCTCTCGAGCGAGCAATCAAGCTTTCCAACTTAAATAACTACTCTAGCTCTTTACTGTTAGCGAGCAGTCTCTTGATTTCTTTGTGGCTTTGTTCGTTATCTTGCATGAATTTGATATATTCTTCTACATTATTGAAACCATCCATAACTAAAGCTGGATTCACCCATTCTGACTTTCTCTGACCTACATAGTTTTTATAACTAGAGAACTCATACTTTTTATAGTCTCTGCCAATATCTTGTGGGTTTAGGTGAATATACCTGCTAATGTGACCCCAATACTCTTGTGAATTGATTTTAGATGCCTTGTATCTTCCTTCGTAAAGTGGTCCGGTGCGCTTGTGTCGTTTATTAAAATATACTGAATATCCTGTAGCTACCGACCTCATTAACCTAGTTATGGCATCAAAGTCATCCTGAAAGAATAATAAATGAAAATGGTTTGGCATTAAGCAGTACGCAACAAGCTGGATTTTGTCTTTAAATCCTTCGCGACGGATATTGAATCTCTCCGAACTACTCAAATCATTAGCATCCACTTCATCTGTGGCCTTATGTGACTCGTCAGTTAACAGGGCATACTTTAGAAAGCTTAGGAAAACTGCATAATCTTTCTCATCCACGAAAATAATTCTCTTATCCACACCTCTGTTATATACGTGATACATGCTTTCTGGCTCAAATCGCTTTAGTGTATTCCTGCTCGGCATAACACCTCCATCTTACTGTACAAGGAACGTCCTTGTACAGTGGGTATTGCTTAGCGTGTTTACTGTGGCCTATTCGATAACGTTGTATTCACGGAATGGATACTCCGTTCGACGTTTCAGGAAGACTATTGCGCTCACAATGAGCATATAGAATACTACTACGGCTGTTATACCGAAAGATGTTTCAGCAATAGCCAGTGGTGATTGAGCTAGCTTGTCCACCACCCATACCATGTACCTCATCAGCGTTTCTGCAGGCCAACCTACAATAAATGCAATCGGTGCTACTAGCAAGCCCGCTATTCCTGCGATAAATGTCAACAACATGGCTAGAGGTATCAGAGGCAGAATTAACAAGTTAGCCGGTAAGGCAAGTGGAGAGTACTGTCCAAATACATAGGCAATTATCGGCAAGGTTAAAATTTGAGCTGATAAGGTCTCGATAAGCACCTGCCTGATAGCTCCGGGTTTTTTATCTCCCCAAAAGTAAGCATTTAACAATGGACCCAGGATAATCACTCCGATGAATGATGTGAAAGAAAGTAGCCAACCAATATCTCCCCAAGCATAGGTCGGGTTAATTAGAACCGTGATTCCGGCAGAAAAACTTAATAAAACTATGGGGTGTAACTTACGCCCATAGTACCAAGCAAGCAGACTTATCCCGGCTATTAACCCGGCCCTTGTCATTGATGGACTCCAGCCAGTAACAAGTGCGAAACAGTAAACTAAGCCTCCTGAAAAGGCCAACGCTGTAAATCGAGATATTTTCACAAACAACCTCCTGGCAAAACGAATCAAAATTGTCAGGTTATAGCCACTAGCAACCACTATGTGCGTTAGACCAAGAAGACGTAATTCACTATCTAGTTTTTCAGGTAAGGCAGTTTTTTGACCTAGCAAAAAACCAGCACCTAACGATGCTTCGGGTTCCTGTATGCCTTCTCTGATTCCATTAGCAAATGAATCTCGCGCATCACGTGCGATGTCAGCAAAATCAGGCCTGACTATTTGCAATACTTCGGCGTGGTACATGCTAACAGCGATGGTCCCGAAACCTTCTGACAGTTGACCTTCGACAGAAACTACATCTGATCTTTTGATTTCGACCCGTTGATCGGTTGACGCCCAGAGTTCACCTGACTTTTCGTCATCTTCGAACACTAAATCTTTAAGCCTAAACCTCAAATCTCCGTCTATGTCATATGTTGGGTCTTCGGTTACTATTCCTGACACAACCACTGTTTCCCCGATCAGATTTTCAATTTCTTTTTGCTTGTTAAGTAAATCTCCTCCACGCCATAGACCTAAAAATATTCCTGATAAAATAACCAAAAGTAGTCCTATGTAACCGTTCCGTGCGAATCCTACTACTGCCAAACATATGGAAACAATCAACCATTCGACACCGAAAAACCCCGAAAAATATAGCGACAAAAACGTACCAACAATTAAACTTGCACTGAGCGCAGCGATAAACCAAGATGGATGGAATCTTTTACTCAACAAACGGGACTCTTTGATCTCCACACCCATTTAAAACTCTACGCATCGCAGCAAACTCTGCCTCTGTCACCCATAGACTATACTTATCCTTGACGCCAATTTGCCGTGCCACGTATGCGCAACGAAAGGCTTTGTTCGGTGGTAACCAGCTCGCTGCATCAGAATCACCTTTTTGCAGATTTGCAGGACCGTCCACTGCCAACAAGTTAAGCGGGTCATTTGCAAATTCAACTCTAACGCTAAAATCTAAATCTTGTGCGCCCTTTTGCCAGGCATCAGAAAGTGCCACCACATGATCAATCTGCACATCATCACTAGTATCAATTCCTCTGACAAACAATATTTCTTTAGCTGTATATGGATCGTTCAATACGCCGGCTAACACTGTACAGTCATCGTCATCTAGCTCTACTTCGTTCAGCGAACGCTGCAAGATAATATTCCGCAAATCACAGCCACCTACTGATGCCCATCCGGAACCGAATTCATCACGCGCATATCCTGTTTTTGCTGCACGACCCTTAACTTCTAACCTGTTTAGTACATCTGCTGCCAGTTCGGTATCCTCGACATTTTCTGACAATACTTCAGAGATTTCATTTTGGGCCAAATCTTCAGTCTGAAAAATAAACCCGTACACGCCAAAACCTAGCGCAGTCACTAACAATACTGATGCCAACGCCGAACGACGTATTTTAAGTGTATTTTTACCCTTCGCCATTACCGGATAGTGTAGCTAACTATTCAGCTCTTTTCTACTTAATAGTTTAATTTTTCTATGCTGCTAATAGATCTGGATTTATTACGTACGAATCGCTGTTAACAAAGTCTATCAACAGACCAAACTCCCCATACCGAAAAACTGATCTCAGTGTCTCACTTAGTTCCAAAGCTACTGAGTCTCTACTAGTTCGAGGGTCACTTATGTCTGTCAACCGAGCAATACTAACCGGTTCAGCTATACCGTTCCCGCTCCTCTTGCCAGCCTCATACCAGTACTGTAAATCATCAGTTTCTGATAAGGTTTCTACAATTAGGTTATTTTTAATTAGCAGAAACCCACTGTTCGACTCCACTAACTCTCTCGCTGACTCCTCACTAGCTCTTACACCAAGTACATATTCTCCATCAATTATTGGAATTTTCGGATTTAGACCTTTTACTCTACTAGATTCAGTTTTGAGTTCCTTTTCAAATGCTGGTCTTATGTATAAATGATTCACGAACTTTACCTTACTCCACCGTTACGCTTTTTGCTAAATTTCTTGGTTTATCGATGTCCCGACCTAACCTTTTTGCTGCGTAGTACGCAAAAAGGAATGCCGGCACCACTCCAATCAACGGCTGAAGCTGTTCCGAAACTTTTGGAATAACTATTGTGTCTTCAGACAACTTGGCAGCTTCCGATTTTCCTTCATCGACAACAACTACTATCTTTCCGTCCCGTGCATGAATCTCTTGCATGTTAGACACTAATTTTTCATCTAAATCATTAGACAAAGCGAAAGCAAAGGTGGGAAAATTTTTATCGATTAGAGCTAATGGACCGTGCTTCATCTCTCCACCAGCAAAGCCTTCAGCGTGAATATAGCTAATTTCCTTCAGCTTCAATGCTCCCTCTAGAGCTAGTGGATACGCGTATCGCCGGCCAATGTATAAGAAATCGTTTGCCGTGCTGTACTTTTCAGCTAACTTTCTTATTTTTTCTTCTTGTGCAAATACTTCTTCGATTTTTTGTGGCAAACTATCCAGCTCGGCAATCAATTTATCGAAATTTCTGTAGTTTTTCGATAAATGAAGCGCAATCAGTAAGAATACTGTTACCTGTGCTACAAATGCTTTGGTGCTAGCTACGGCTTTTTCTGGACCAGCATGACAATAAACACCCGCGTCTGTCATTCTAGCTAATGTAGAACCTGGTGCGTTCACTATTCCCAGAGTTAGAATTCCACTGCCCTCAATTTTTTTCAAAGCCGCGATAGTGTCTGCTGTTTCACCAGATTGCGAAACGACTAACACTGCAGTACTTCTACTCAATGGCTCCTGTCTGTACCTAAATTCACTTGCTTGCTGCACTTCGACCGGAATATTAGATATTTCTTCTAGTAAATATTCACCAACTAGCCCTGCATAGTAAGATGTCCCACAAGCTAAAACCACAATCCTATCTATGTAATCCAACTGATCGCGTACTTCCTCCAAACCACCCAACTTAACAATTCCCTCATCTGCACGCAGTCTACCTAGCATCGTTGCTCTAATTGTTTGCGGTACTTCATGGATTTCTTTTATCATGAAGTCTGGGTAATCTCCCTTTTCTGCAGCTTCATGCTCAATCTCTAATAGTTCAGTTGGTCGTTTGATGCTCTTGTCTGTCTTTATATGGAATAACTCGTAAGAATTACATGATACTACGGCGCCTTCATTATCTTCTAAAAACACAACTTGCTTCGTGTGAGGCAATATTGGCATTGCATCGGATCCAATGTACATACCATCCTCAGCAACACCAATTGCTAGTGGACTAGAAAATTTAGCGGCATAAATATTCCCAGGATCATGAGATGTAATCATCACGATTGCGTAAGCCCCACGAAGTGACTTAAGTGCTGCTTTAAAAGCCTTCTGCACATCTCCGTGTTCTTTATAGAGCTCAGAAATTAGGTTTGGTATGACTTCAGTATCTGTGTCTCCATAAAACTTAACTCCTTGCTTTGTTAAATAGGCCTTAATCTCTTGGTAATTTTCAATGATTCCATTATGAATCACGTAAAATTCTTTATTTTGATCATGATGCGGGTGAGAGTTGTTCTTTGTTACGCCTCCATGAGTCGCCCAACGAGTATGTCCAATGCCAGCATGTCCTTTGGATGGATTTTCACGCTCTGCCTTACGTAAGTGCTCTACTCGACCAACTACTTTAGCAAGATTTATGCTTTTTTTATCTAATACAGCTATACCAGTGGAATCATATCCCCTATATTCCATAGATTCCAATCCGTCCAATAAATAATCTTTTGCTTGTTTTTTTCCAATATAACCGACTATTCCGCACATGAATGCCAGTGTAGCTAGATGACCCTATTGTTGAAAAGTATTCTTAGCAACAATGTCTTCTATACGATTTTTAAACTGTTGGTTAGAGAATTTACGTGCATTTTCTAGGATACTCTGACGGTTATACAGCTTGTAGTTAAAGTCCTTTAGTATTTTTGACAACGATTTAACAGATTGCTCATCGAAAAATTCTCCAGTCACGCCTTCCTCGACTGTGTCTAATGAACCACCGGCTCGATATGCGATTACGGGCGTGCCGGCAGCTTGTGCTTCAACTGCCACTATCCCAAAGTCCTCTTCGTTCGGGAATATGAATGCTTCAGCAGTAGAAATGTATTTCACCATATCTTCATCGTTCACATTCGTCTTGAACGTCACAGTTGGTCCAGCAATATTCATCAAGTTTTGATGCTCAGGACCGTCACCCACAACTGTTAGTTTAGCTCCTACTTCATTGCAGGAAGCAATCGCTAAGTCTATTCGTTTATGTGTAACTTGCCTACCAAACACCACAAAACCATCTCGCTTCTGACTGCCACTATTTTCAAACCTCTCGATATCTGTTGGCGGATATAATAGCTCACTTTCGCGACCATAATATTTCTTTATCCGGCCTTGCACTGCTGTTGAAATGGCATACATCTTGTCAGGTCTTTTAGAAGCTTTTAAATCCCAGCGCTTAGCATATGGAAGCAATATTTTTAACCCTAATCTCCAAAGAGGATTTAGTCCATCAGTCCCACTCTTATTTAGGTAGTTTTCTGGTTTAACCCAATAATAAAGTGTTGGCGTGTAGCACATATTTACGTGCACGCCGTCTGGTGCGCGCACAGCTTTTGCCTCTGCGCCAGATGCAGAAATCACAAAATCAAAACCTTTGAGTTTTAAGCGCCCAAAATACCACTGCCTAGGGAGAGTTAATAGCTGGTGTTTACGGAGTAACCCTGGTAATTTTTGGAACCAGGCTGTACGCACATCTGCCCCTTTAAACAATGGCATTTTGTCTTGCTCGAAAGTCGAAGTATAAATCGGTGCTTCCGGGAAAATCTTATGTAGCTGCAAAACCACACGTTCAGCACCACCCATGTTTGTCAGCCAGTCGCAGACTATAGCTACTTTTGGCTCACGGATTTTCATCTTAATCAGAACTTCCTTTAAGTGCTCTTTCGACAACTTGAACTGCTGTTTTAGACAGTATTACCAAATCCATCCAGAAACTCCAGTTCTGCACATAGTACATGTCTAGTTTACGTCGCTCTTCAAACGGAATATTTTTTCTGCCAGATATTACAGCTAATCCAGTAATTCCCGGTTTTACGCTCAGAATTAAGTTCTTTTTCTTAAAAAGATCCATTTCCTGTGGAATTAGGGGTCGTGGACCAACTAAACTCAAGTCGCCTTTTAGCACGTTAAACAGTTGTGGCAGTTCGTCCAAGCTAGCCTTGCGTAAGAACCCACCAATCCTACTTACACGAGGGTCGTTATCTAAATAATCACCATTCCCCCGGTAATCTTTGATGAGTTCTGGTTTACCCATTTTCGTAAATGCCTCTTCAGGTGTGAGACCGTTATAGGTATGGCTATGGGTTCTGAACTTATACAAACCGATTTTTGTATGGAATCTAGACATCCTGGTCTGTTTATATACAGCACTGCCCCCACCAAAAAGTGTCAGGGAAAGCCAAATAAATAACATTATCGGTGAAGTCAGGATTATTAAGATAATCACCGCAAATATATCAAAAAGCCTCTTTATTACACGCCCCCAGCCCACCAAGGCAGTTTGATGCACAGCTACCGTAGGAATCCCTTCAAACAAATTTACTTCTATGCTTCCCGTGAACAATCTGCTGTTTCCTGGTACAAATCGATATGCTATGTGGTGTTCTTGAGCATAAGCTAAGATTTCATCATTACGATATGTATCAGCAAATAGTTCAGTCTGAACTATAGTGTGTACATCTTTTCCTGATAAATGATCAGCTGCTTCTTCAAAGTTTTTGAACTGAATTTCAGGATCAATTTTAGCATATGTTGTCCTCCTGTCACCGACAACCCCAACAACCCTGTAGCCCAATTTTGGATTCGATAGCTGACGAGCGAGTTCTCCTGTTATATCCGTGGCACCGATTAGCAATACATTAGCAACCCCTTTTCCGTATGCAAACATTAACCTCCGTACTCCACGTGCTACAGTCCTGAACAGCAAAGTCAGCAGAAAGGCAAAAACGAATCCATAAACAGTTACCAGTCGTGCTGGAAAAATTGCCCGGTTTAGAGCATACTCAGCCCCAACTAGGAATAGTATTCCAATAAACGACCCCATTAGTAGCATCGCAAACTCTTTAAATCGATTTTCGTATACGCTTGCTCGGTATAGACCAAGAAGTGCGTAGATAATCAGCCAAAAGACTAACAATATTGCTACTACTCCGATGTAACCCTTTGCTGTAATAGGCTCTAACAGAGGTCTGTCGTCTAGTTTTACACGAATAATATATGCAAGTGAAAAGGCAGTAACTAGCGCAAAGAAGTCTAGTACTAGCAATAGAAAGCTGTAAAATAACGACGCACTATGTTTCATCTAGTTTTATTTTAACACTAGTGGAGCCCTATATGTGTGTTTGTATTTTGTTCAATATTTGTTATTGTTAAAGCGTAAACGATATGAAATCAAAAAAACTAACCAAAAAAAGGCGTAGACTACTGATTCAATTCGCTGAATACATGTTCACCGGTGGTGTTTGGTTCTGGAGCGGTTACATCTTGATTGTCTTGCTCGATGAGCCACTTGGATTGTTCTGGGCGAACTTCATCGGTAATGCTGTCGGTATTTCCCTTAATTTTATTCTTGAACGTTACTGGGTATTTAAAACCAAGCGCCCTACCAAACTCGGCATAGCTACTTTGCGATACGTTGTTTACACAGCACTAAACGCATTCCTTCTAAATTACTTGATACTTTATTCACTCGAGGAATACGTAGGACTAGGTCCAGAAATCGGCCAGTTCATAGCTAGTGGATTCTTTACATTATGGAACTGGTACTGGTACAGAACGTGGGTATTTAAAGGCAAATCTAAACCAAGAAAGACCCGTCATCATGCGTGAAAATAAGACACAGAAAGGAGTAGCTTTGTAGCTCTAAGGGAAAAGAGCAGCCAGATGAACGAATTCATTTCGTTCCCTGCGTGTCGAGGAAAACCGTAAGTTGTCCTCGAAAAGCGAAGCGAAATCAATATGCCTAAGAAAAAAGCTGCGGTAAAGAGACCAGCAAAAACCACACACAAGCCAGGTAAAACTAGGCCAACCAAGAAACAGCATGCCACATTAGATATGATTCGACATTTTATTTCGCAACACGGCTATAGCCCAAGTTATCGCGAGATCATGAAGGAATGTAACTATACATCCGTTGCAACAGTTTCCCTTCATGTTAATAACTTAATTAAGCGTGGACATTTAGTTAAACGAGGCAATTCAGCCCGGTCGCTAGAGCTCGTTGAAAATGTACAAGAAGCAGTTCAGTCAGCAAACAATCACAAAAATGAATTGGTAAAAGAAATAGAAGCTCGTTTTAAAAGTCTAGAACAAGAAGTATCAGAAGAAATTCTAAACGAAGTCTACGTGCTCGTTGGCGCTCTTAAGGTTCTTGGCCACCAGGAAGCAGCAGCTGCCTACGCTGGTCGCATCAATCAGCTTCAAAGCTAAATCGGAGTTAACTCCGATTTAAATCCGATTTATATTTTATAATTTCGTATCTGTTACTTACTGGTAATTTTAGAGTAGCCTACGACCGGTCTATCTTGGGCCTACTTGTTTTCGTGGCCGTTTTCTTGATTGATTCTACTAGAGGAATCTCGCTTTTCAACGTCGTGACTACCTACTCCAAAAACAGCCTCTATCCTACAATCTTTGATTGCTTGCATTTCATTTTCCGGTAGCGCATGTTTATTCGGATCCCTGTCCCCGCCATTACAGAAAATTAGCTCGTCATCTGGATATCTAGCTCTAATCTCACGCAACGTTTTCGACTGTCCTAAATCTTCGTCGAGCGCCAAAATTACTTCGTCGACTAACCGTAAAGCTCTCATCAGACGCATTCTATTTTGTTCATCTAAAATAATTTTACCCTTTTTGAGCATCTGAGCTTTGTCGTTATTTACGGAAACTATTAAATAATCACCCAGCAGCTTAGCTGCTTCAATCATATCCAAATGCCCACCATGAAGTGGGTTAAAGTATCCACTAACTATTACGCGTCTCATCTAATCTCCGGTTAATCCTTGAGTTTTCTCATAGTTATTTACTGCGAGTTGTATAAAACTGATTTGAGATTGCATAATGTTGTTTGGCAGGCTGTCCACTCTATACATTTTCCCTAACTTTGGCTTTTCCTGCACTTCGACCCAGTATACTTGAGCATGCTCGGTACCTCTTTTGCTCTTGTGTAAGATACTTCCGACAAAGTATGGAGCAGAAACCTTTGTGTTTGCCAGTTCATCTTTTAAAATCCTCTCAAATGCTAGATACTTCTTACCATCTGAATCTGTTGGCCTAATAACTGTTCCAGGTGTATGCAGTTCTCCTGCAAACAGTTTGTCATTCTCCTCTCTGTTCAAAAGCAGCACTTCGACGACACCGTCTTCATTTTTCCATACTGGTACAAATTCAATTATTGATAAGGTGTTCAGTCTAGCCATTTGCATAAAAATCTCTAAGGGGTAAAAGCCTGGATCGAGTTTTTTAAGCAAAGACACTAATTTACTTTGGTCTTCTTTATTCATGGATAGCTAGTTTTAGTAGTTTACTGACTCTAAAATAACAGCAAACTTTTTCGTAAACCTCCGTTAAGCTCTAGTAAAGTATACTGTATGTGCAGACCTAGGAAGAAACTATGAAAATAAACTCAGAAATATTTAAGTCTTATGATATTAGAGGCAAAGTTGGTGATGATTTAAATACTAAAACATCCAAAGCAATAGCTAGAAGCTTTGCAGATTGGCTGCCAGAACAAGGTGTTATTGCTGTTGGACGTGATATGCGTCCAGACTCTGAAGAGTTGGCTGCAGCGTTTATTGAAGGTTTAACTCAGCAAGGTTATGACGTTTGGGATATCGGTCAAGTTACTAGCGATATGATTTATTTTGCAATTGGCAAGTGGGGTTTAGCAGGAGGTGCAGTTATTACGGCTAGCCACAATTCAGGTGGAGAAAACGGGGTTAAATTATATCGTGATAAAGTAACTCCCGTTGGGCTCGATTCTGGCCTTGCAGAAATTCGAGACAAAGCACAAAATGACGATTTTGAACAATCCGCAAAAACAGGTGGAATTATACAAAAATCAATTACCGATGAATGGGTACAGCATTGTATGACTTTTATAAATGAAATAAAGCCATTCAATGTTGCTATAGACGCCGGAAATGGTATGGCTGGAGCAATATTGCCAAGTATATTACCCAAACTTCCAATTAGCGCAGAACAGATGTATTTCGATCTAGACGGTACATTCCCTAATCACGAAGCAAATCCTCAAAAAATCGAAAATTTACAAGATTTAATAGCAAAAGTAAAAGAAAATGGCTACGACTTCGGCATTGCTTTCGACGGAGATGGTGACCGAGCAGTGTTTGTCGACGATAAAGGCAATTTGGTGTTGGGGACGGACCTAATGACAATTATCGCACGACTTTACCTGGAAAAATATCCAGGAACCAAGATTGTCCACGATGTCCGAACCAGTCGTGCCACACAGGAGTTGATTAAAAAATGGGGTGGCGAACCGATTAGAACAAAGGCAGGTAGAGTAAATGTTGGTACTCTATTACGAAAAGTTGGTGGAGCATTTGGTGGCGAAACAACTGGCCACTTTTTCTACAAAGAAAACTACGAAGCTGATTCTGGATTGATTGTTGCACTAACTGCAATGCAAGCAATATCGAATAGCGATAAAAAACTATCGGAACTCATTTCTGAATATCGCTTGTATGAAATGATACCGGAAATGAACTTCGAAACCACCAGGGATAAACAAAAAATATTTGATGAGCTAAAAAGAGTATTTTCTAATGGGCAGGTCGATGAACTAGACGGTCTAACCGTAGAATATCCTAACTACTGGTTTAATCTTAGAGCCAGTAACACAGAGCCTGTTATGCGCCTCAATGCTGAGGCAACAAATAAGCAGTCGCTGGATGATATAGTTAGTAAAGTTAAGAGCATAATCGAAGGCTAACCACTAAATGCCATTGTCCTTTGGTGCCTAGGACTCCAAAAAGTACGGATTCATATTTATTAAAGTTTAATTAAGTTCTATAAGTATGAAAAAAGCCGTTCTGCAAATGCATCACCATTAATTTTCCGCGTGACGATAAAGTCATGGAGTGCCTTTACGGGTGAGACTTCCATCAGTGTCGGGTACAGACCAAGCGATGCGACAGTAGAAACGGATTCGACAGTCTTTCCTTCACTTTTCATGCCCTCCAGAGCTTCGTCTACTGTTTCTCCTCGTCCTAAACGAATACCGAACTGCTGATTTCGCGTCTTACCACCTATAGAGCTCATCCACATATCATTACCCCAACATTGGCTATCAATAGCAAATGTTCGTTCGTTTGCACCCATAACAACACAAGCTCGCCCAATTGAACCAGCCGTTTTTGAAATAGCATAAGTCATAGTTCCGGTATCATACTCTCTTCCCTGAACAAATCCGGATATTACTGAGATGACATTCTTCATAGCAGATGCGAATTCAACGCCTATTAAGTCCTGTGTTGGGGTCAGTGACAAACTTGAAGATGATAAGAATTGAGTAATTTTCTGAGCTACCTCTAGTTTTTCGGAAGCAATATCGGCACCCAGAGGCTGATCGTCGAGAAGCTCTCTGTCGATTGTACCTCCAGCAAAAAGCGCGTAATTATAGTCAAAACCTACTAGTGTATCTGCATATATTTCCGAAAGTCGTTTTCCTGTTTGCACATCTAGTGCTTTTGCTGTATTCAACAGCGTCACACCTGGTTTTAGGTTTGCACCTACTTCTTCCAATACGCTTCTTGTAGACAAAGATGGAGTGGCTAAAATGACTAAATCGGCACCACTAACTGCCTCTGCAGGTTCACTTACAATATCGAAGCGTCGAGACAGCTCAGAGTCAGTAAACTTACTAGGGTGCCTTCCGTGTTCTTGTATGTGAGCTGCTGTATCGCCTCGAACATACGCCCTAAGAGTGGCATCATCTCCTGCAACTCTATCAATGTGCTGCATAAATGCTAGGCCGAAATACCCAAGCCCGTATACACTTACGTGATTGAATTGCTCTCTGTTGAATCTTTCTTGATTATGTGGTGTTATTGCATTCACAGCAAGTAATTATACTTCTCGGCAAGCATGGTAAGCAAGCGTAAGCGTAAATCAATTTACATTTTTCGGTAGCGCTCGATAAATTTTGTTGCTGCTTTTTTTGGAAGTAGCTTCGAGATCATTCGTACTGTGAAATTTTGATCATATTTGGTCTTGCTCATAATATAACCAACACCTATTTTACCCTGCTTCAAATCTTCTCTTAAGAATTTATTCATCAGGTAGTTTGCGTAGTGGACTTTTTTATCGTTGCCTGAAAAACTAGTGTTTCCTTGAGCCCCGGCTTTGAATTTTCGATGATGGTAATTTGCTAGCGCAAATCCTGGATCCAAAAAATCAACATCATATTTTTGTAAGAATCGAATACCAAAATCCCAATCGCCCATTACCTCTAAGGTCTCGTCGTATTTACCAACTTTTTCATATGCATCTCTAGTGAAAATAAAACAAACTGGTGTCATTTGATTATCAACAAATTGCCTGTATAAATTTACGGCCCTCATTTCCGGCATCCACTCTGATGTTTTCAGGTGCTTTATCGATTTACCACTACTATCAATTTTTTCAACAATTTTATTGGTTCGTACAACAACGCCTTTTGAATTTGTAGATTCAAGATGTGCCAATACCCGTTCAACAAGCTCTGGATGCCAGGTATCATCATCGTCAAGAATTGCTATGTATTTAGTTGCTACTTCGTTAATACCGGCATTTGTGGCAATCTCGATCTTGCCTTTTGTACTTACTTTTAGGATTTTGGTTTCATGGTCACGACCAGCAAAACTCTCTACTGCATTTCTTACTGTCTGCTCATCACCCGAATCGTTAACGATTATGTGAACGAAATTTTTATTTGTCTGAGACTTTACTGACTCCAGAACTCGTTCGAGAAACAGTGGTCTGTCTTTTGTTCTAGTAACAATTCCGAGTAGTGGCGTCTGGTTCATATAAATCCGTTCTTTACTTAAATATTTTATCAATAACCCTCTTAGATACCTTGCCGTCATCTAGATAACAGAAGCGTTTCTTGAACTTTTTTAGCTTGGCGCTATGATTTCTGGTGTAGTTCTGTATGCTTTTTAAAGTCGAAGCAACTTCGTCGTTCGTCTCTAGGATGTCGCCAGGTAGTTCGTCAAGCCCTAGATAAAATCCACGAAGTTCACTAGCATACTGCTGCTTGTCATACATGAAAAATACAATGGGCTTCTCCAAAATTGCATAGTCGAAAAATACACTGGAATAGTCAGTCATTAGACAGTCTGCCACAATGTATAACTCATTTATGTCGAGGTGCTGGCTGACATCATAGACAAATCCTTCGTACTTTGAGAAGTCAAAGCTGTTAGCTATAAAGTAGTGCGCTCTAAATAGTACTACCCAGTCTTTACCCAACTCCTTTTGAAGCTTATCGAAGTCCGCCCCTAACTCGTATGTATAGCCTTGTTTTAGATCGTGCTGGTTATCCCTCCATGTTGGAGCGTACAACAGTACTTTTTTATTTTTGGGTATTTCTAGGTTTAGTTTTATGCGTTCAACGTCACTCTTAGTGTAATTTACCAGGTAGTCATTTCTTGGATATCCTTTTTCTAAGATTTCAACATTGCTACTATCGTCTATTACGAAAGCTGTTTTAAGCTTTTCGGTATAAAATTCACTTGGTGATAATAGATAGTCCCACTTTTCGGACTCTTGTTTATAAATAGCTGCTAATTTTTCTGTGGTATGTACCGCGTTTGCACCTACTTCTATATCAGCCCCTAGACGCTTCAGAGGTGTGCCATGCCATGTCTGAACATAGACGTGATTTTTGCTAGGTTCTACTCCGTCTTGTATGCGTGAGTTTGACACCCAGTATTTAGCCTTGGCTAATGTTTCGTAATACTCGGTAGTGTTGTACACAACTGTTGTTGCTCGTGCGTATTGTGCTAGTTCGTTTTCGTGACTTTGCTTCAAGGCCTTATCAGTTAGAAGACTTTTTGCTAACTCAGACTTACCGTCAAACTCTTTTGAGTTAATGCTTTTGAATACCCATATAAACTTCCAGTCATCAAAAAAAGGATCACTCAACATTTCCCGATACAGGGCTAGTGGTGAGTCAGAGTATCCTCGACCCATGAATGATATAAATACTACTGTTTTATCATCCTGCTTATTATTCTTGGTTAGCTCTTTAAATCTTTTTCGGAGTCGTTCTGTGCCAACTTTGCGTGCCATGTTGTGCACTTTTACCGAACGCTTTGATGCTTCACGCACGGCAACATGTATAACTTTTTTCATTTTCTCGCTTTCTTTATTGTATACCAGTATACAGGGTGCGAGGTGCTTGAATAAAGTCGGCTTTGAGTTGAAAACTAGCCTAACAGGAGCCTTTACCCCAGCTATAACACTTTGTGTCATGGCGATATGGATTCAGTAGCTCAACTTCACGTGAACCTGTGTTGTATAGGATGCCTTTGGACTTGCCCCAGTACATTCTTGTCTTCGTGTTTTTTCCTTTTCCTATGTATATTGTTATCGATTCTCCTGGATCCATCGGACGGCTTGCAACTGAAACTAGCTGATATGGTCCGACTTTGATTTTCCAGTTCTGTAAATCCTGACGAGCTGCGCTTGTATTCTTTATGCGTATCCATTCACCATTTGGGTTCTTTGCGTCGTTACCTGGAGCGTTATAGTTTACCCTATCAATCGTGAGCCCGTAGCTGTACCCACATGAAATACTGCATGGCCATGAATGCTCTGCAATTACTGCGTCTCCGGAACTCCTCAGCTGGAGGAAATCACCCGAGTTGCTGAGAATTCCACCTGAATTACCCCAGTACTTGTTGTAGCGAGTGTGGGTACCACTACCTATTCTTACCCTCAGATAACTATTAGGCCCTATCATAGATCCAACAGGAAATGTAAACGTATGACCAGGCGTATATAGCTTATAGTTAGTCAACCATATACTCTTGTTGCTCGTATTTTGAATGGCAACCCATTCACCATTCGGATTCGTAACGTCGTTTCCGGAAGCATCAAAGTTTACGAACATACGAACGGCAGCTCTAACTGACTGGGCTCCACACTCGTCAGTGTTCCCCCATGTATAGCAGTCCATTTCCCAAGAGTCTGGATTCAGGACTTGCACATAATCTTTGCCTGAGTTGTTTAGGATACCACTTTGGTTCCCCCAATATTTAATGCTCGATGTGCTTATTCCGGTACCTATTTTAATGATTAATCTTTGGCCAGGATAAATTTTGTCGCCAACTGCGAATCTGTAGAATTTTCCACTTTCTTTAACTCTCCAATTATTCAAATCAATGGTAGTGTCACCGACATTACGAAGCCTAATCCACTCACCATTAGGGTTAGTGGCATCGTTGCCTGGTGCGTCATATTGCACATCCTCAACCACCAAGGACTTCCAAGGTTCACATGTCGAGGTACATGGCCAGAATTTTGCAGCCCTCATATTCAAATCTAAGTCACGTATATACACAACGTCTGTCTCATTATTTAGCCAAGGCTCGTCCAAACCTAGATAAGTCTTAGTTGCGGTGCTGGTACCATACCCTGAGTATATTCTGTGAATCCCCCCCGGTTGCACTGATGCACCACTCGGAATTGTATGGGTGTGCCCGTTAAGTCGTGCACTCCCACGTATAGTCCAGTCACTCATATCTAAAGTAGCTGCTCCTTTGTTTCTCAGCTCTATGTACTCGCCATTCACATTAGCGAAGTCGTTACCTTCGGCATCATAATTAACATAAGTTTCAACTTCTGGCCACGAGGACGGCGCCCCTCCACAAACACCTGGTAACCATAAACCACGTTCTGCAACCTTTGCTTCCTCGCCGTACTTAAAGTACCAGTATTTATAGCTAGGCTCCTCAGCAAAACTAGCCGGCAACCCCATTCCTTCTGCAATCATTTTTATCGCCAGGTTATTTACATATCCTGGACCATAAAAAACATGTCGTAATGCCCTAGTCTGTGAACTTGAAGTTGGATCTTCCGCCACTAACTTTACTGACGAACCAATGGGTATCAGCTCTTCTAGTCTTGTTGTAGCTGCATCTGCAAGACACTCACCTTCAGCAACTTCGTTTGTGTCCAGTCCTGCAACCCTAATTGTAGTTGAGGGATGTGTTGCTCCTGAGTCCCAAGTAATCTCAAATGTGTCTCCATCCCATATATTTGTTACTGTTCCGTAACCACTCTCTAGTGCTGCAACTTGATTGCTTTCAAATGGCATGCTGGCTATAACGCCTAATAGAATTAGTAATGCAGCTGTTATATTTAGTGATTTATGGAATAGATTGGTCATGAACTTTTTGTTTCTATTTTTGCTAGTTAGAGTATTAAATTTGTATAGTTTTATACTAACATAAGCTTTATCTTTTGTCAATTTACTTTTGTTGCTTTTTTGATTTGGCTTATGGCTTTTTATGCTTGTTTATGGTATATTAGAAGTACTTATGCTAAAACAAAAAAAGTACATCATCTTTATAGTTCTGACTCTGGCGCTGATAGGGATTATATCTCTGGTCGTTGCACTAAATAACTCAGGTGGCGAATCGGCGCCTACCCCTCCTGCAGAAAATATTGATAACGAGTCGCAAACTACAAGTGAGGAGCCTACTGCGCAGTCTAACTTTTCTGACGGAGACGAACGAGAACCAGGTAACTCACTGTCCGAAGACGATGGTGTTGGGTCTGTTGAAAATGATAATGCTCCAGTTGAACCAACCGACAACCCTATAGCCTCTGATGATGATAAAACGGTGGTATACTCACCGACAAATAACCAAATGATACTATCCGGTTCTGCGATCTCAGGTAATACCCAAAATGATAACGTGTACTTTAGACTTATCGACAATAAAGTAGGCTTGATTGGGGAAGGTAAATTAACTCTTAAAGACAATGGCGATTTCTCGGGAAAATTCAATATCGACAGTCACGGCGATAAGGGTAGATTAGATATATTTTCAAGAAGTAATGAAGGCATAGAGTATAGTGCTGTATATATTGATGTGAGGTTCAAATGAAGGTAATGACCATTAAAGGCACATCTTATGTTATGTTCATGATCATTTTATTGCTAGCAATGATTTTGTTAGCTATTCCTGAAAGAGTTGGCGCGTCTTATCAAGGTGGACGTTTAATAGATAACAATGTTTTCCTTCATGCTACTAGCATGAGCAAGTCTCAGATCCAGAATTTTTTGGAAGACAGAAATAGTGGTCTAGCTACGAGAGAATACGAACTTATGTGCTATGGTTCTGATAGTAAGGAACGAGAATGGTACACTAACGCAGGCGCAGAATGTGACGAGGACATACCGGCTTCGCACATAATTTACTACGCTGCACGAATCTACGGAGTTAGCCCTAAGGTTATACTGTCTACTCTACAAAAAGAACAGAGTCTTGTAACTACCTCAAATCCTACGTCGTGGCAGCTTGATCACGCCATGGGATATGGATGCCCAACGTCTGGTAGTTGTAGCACTTCTTCATTCCCTGCTCAAATTGACTCTGGTACATGGGCTCTACGCTGGCACTATGAGAGAGCAAATGGCAACAATAGTTGGTGGCGAGACTCTAGTGGTTGGACCTGCGGCACTGAGAAAAATTATTACAAGCCTAACTTATATCCTAAACAAAATGTTAGTTTTTATGACCAGAACGGTGTTAAGTACAGAACCCATTACATAAATAACGCTGCAACTTCTGCGCTCTATTGTTACACTCCCCATGCCTATAACAACCCTGACGGACTATACGGTAGAGCCCCTTATGGCACAACTGGCATGTACTACAGTGGCAGCTATAACTTTGTGTACTGGTACGAGGCTTGGTTCGGCAGCACAACCTCAAGCTGGGCGCTTTGGTCAGAAACGGGTGGTGGAGCTATCTGGTCAACTGAGGCTAGCCCTAGTCTGTCTTTTGGGCCAAACGGCGACTTTCTACTTACAGCAATTGCTGAAGATGGTCATTTGCTTGTACGTAAGGGCACCTTTGGTGGAAGTTGGGCTGAGTGGGAAACACATTCTGGTGGATCAAACTGGTCAAGTGCAACTGCCGGTTTCAATGACGAGAGTCAATTACCTAGAATCTTCGCTATTGATAAAGACGGACAGATGCATTACAGATATAAAAATGACGGTGGATGGAGTAATTGGTCAGAAACGGGTGGTGGAGCTGTCTGGTCAACTGAGGCTAGCCCTAGTCTATCTTTTGGGCCAAACGGAAAATTTATCCTAAGCGCTATTACAAAGAACGGTTACCTACGCGTTCGCCAAGGATCTTTTGGTGGCTCATGGGACAACTGGCAAACACTTGGTGGTAGTGGATCATGGGCCAATGTCACTGCCGGTTTCAATGACGAGAGTCAATTACCTAGAATCTTCGCTATTGATAAAGACGGACAGATGCATTATCAGTATTTTGGAGAAAATAACTGGGTTGGATGGAGTGCTATAGGTGGTGGGGCTGTCTGGTCAACATATTCTGCACCACATTTATCATTTGGTCCTCGAGGTGAGTTCCTTTTGACGGCCATCACAAATACGGGGAGCATGCGTGTTCGACAAGGTACATTTGGTGGCTCATGGAACAACTGGGCTACACATGCTGGAGGTAACAACTGGAAAGGAGTAAGTGCCGGTTTCAATGACGAGAGTCAATTACCTAGAATCTTCGCTATTGATAAAGACGGACAGATGCATTACAGATATAAACTCTGGCTGTAGTTTTGCTTAGAAGTATGATTTTATTATTTTCTTTCGGAGAGTGAGTCGAGTAGCCACTTGCCACTATGGGCGCGCTTCTTGTCCAATATACCCTCGACCTTTTCCCAGTTTATTGTTTTGAATTTTTTAATATCAACAGATTTGCGCTTACTCTGTTCTATGACCCTGTCTTCAAGTCCCAGAGGCTTTAACAGCTCCATTATGCGTGCTGTCCCCCCGCCCTTTTTATCAAAAACAACGAAAGGAGTATGAAAAATGATTGAAAAAATTACTGCGTGGTAAGAATCTGTAACTACTACTTCTGCGTCACGTATACTCTTTAGCCATTTTTCCATCGAAGGTAGCGCAACACCCCTGTATGGCCCGAGGTATGGAAGAATACCCTTAGATTTAGTCTCATACCGTTCCTCGTACTGTGAAATTGTAGATTTAATGAGATCAGTAGGATCAATCATATAGTAGAAAACTTTGGAAACTTCTTTATCTTTAACGCTTGACCTATTTACTAGTGCTGAGTATGTCCTAGCTTGAATCAGAAGTGTTGGATCTAGAACTTGTTCAACTTTTTTCGCTCCGAGCTCTTCCGCAAGCTGAACTCCTGATGCCTCACGCACAGAAATGTGGTCAAATTTCTTTATCAAAGGAGTAACCTTTTCTTTACGGCGATCTACGATTCCGGCTTCTTCCAAACTATCAACACCAAAGCTCGCTGCATAAGCCACTCGTTTAGTTTTAGGGTTATTAACGAAACTCAAAAACTGTATACCAAAATTTTTCCAACCTTTATTAACCGAGAAATGGCGCCATATCTGGTCTGACCCAACAATGTATGTTTTATAAAATTTTGACACTCTAGGGTTGAATTTTTCTTGTACAAGATACTTGTCGACAAACTTCTTAACATGTCGATGGTGTTTGTTTACCTCTCCTGTATGCAGATCAAACATCACGTATTTGTAGTTGTTCATCTCAAGGAATTTTTGTAGAGCAAAACGCTGAATTACGTTGCCATAATTATTGTAGACTGTAAGCGTTACAATCGCGCCGTCATACTTAGCATGCCTTTTCACTAATGCCTTTGCTTGCCGAGCTCTCACCCTTGGACTAATGCGTTTTCTGAGCTTCTGGGCAGTAGAGGTTGTTAGGTTGTCTATTTTTTTTTCTCTTTTGTTATCGATTTTTCCAAATTTCGGATTTTTAGAAAATAGCGACAGCTCCATTCTTAAACCCTCTCTCAAAGGCATCAAGTCCTTCTGTTTTATTCCTGTTATTTTTTGAGCCTTTGTATTATCAATCCTACGATCATATGATCTGTTGTACATGTACATATACTTTAGTCCATACACGTCGAGATACTTCTGATCAGACACTAACTTTACCTTCACGCCGAGATATTCTTTATACAAATCTAGGATCGACTTCCATGTTTGACTCTCTGAAGAAGACACATTAACAGTTTCGCCAAATGCTGACTTTTTCAGGATTAGGTGCGCAATTATTCTTGCTGCATCGCCTGCCCATGTCATAGTTGCCTCTTTGCTTAATATGCCTCTAGGGAAAATTAGCGACTTTCCATTCATTGCTCTATAAAGAAAACCGTCTGTTCCTGCGTTCCCTAAAAAGAATCTATCCTTGGAGTATGTAATCGCGGGTCGAAGAATAGTCCAGTTTTTGCGCTTTGATTTAAAAAGATAGTTTTCCTGTCTTGCTTTAGCTAGAGCATATTCATCGGTCTCTAGATACTTTTTATCCTTTAAGGTGTCCAGCAGACGAGGCGAGTCCTCTTTCAATGGACTGTCAGACTCCCCATACACCCTGTAAGACGACAGGTACAGATAGTGGTTCGTGTTGTTTAGTAACATATCAGCTCTTTCGGTGAATTCCTGAGTGTTGTACAACATGAAATCAACGATTGCGTCATATTGCTTTGAGTCAATAAGTTTCTCCAGAAACATCTTGTCTTTAGCGTTACCTTTTATGTAATGAAGCCTATTTTCATTCGACTCGCGATCGCTTCTTGAAGTCACAAAAACCTCAAACCCTCTATCCAGAAGCTCGGGAACCAAATATGCTCCCATTGCCCCCGTACCTCCTAGGACTAAAACTTTTGCTACTCGCGGCATTAGTTAGTACCTTTAACTCTTCTGTATGCTTTAATCGCTTTCTTCGGTGCAACTTTTTTTATAACTCGTTTAGCAACGGGTGTAGGCTTTGATGGAGTTGGTTTTAGTTTCTTTTTGTTTTTTTCTATGGCCTTAGCAGACTTAAGCTGCTTGCTTATTGGTCGGTTGACGTTTCGAATTCGCCTAATCGCTTCTTGTTCATCAGAAATAGTTGTAAAGACTTCGAAGAGCACAGGCTGTTTAAAGCAATTGATGTCCTCACTGCAGAACTCCACTATTTGATCGTCGTATTCTTCTTTGGTCGTCGCACTCATATACTTAAAATTTCGAGACTCTGCCCATGCTCTTGCACTTCCATTGTGACCTGCGGCCGAAATGAACTCGTTCGTGTCAGAGCCCCACTGACTTTCTAGCCTATCATTTAGCCTAAACTCAACTCCACTCCCGTTATTAACCATCAGTATTCGCACATTATTCGTAATGCTTCTTATGCCAAGCGCATTCATGTCATAGAAGAATGCTAAATCCCCAATTAAGCCAAACGACAATCGATTTTTGTCCGCCATTGACTGGCCGATTAGAGTTGATACTGGTCCGTCGATTCCAAATCCACCCACGTTACAGCTAGAGACTATGCTTTTGTCAATTTCATAAAAATCCATGTTGCGAAGACTATTCAGAATGCCCATATGCAAAATGCTGTTCTTTGGAATATGGCGTGATAGTTTTGACGATATGTACGTGTTCGAGAGGGGCATTGTTGGAACGGTTATTTTTGCCGTGACTTTTGCAAGTTCGCCATAATAATTTCTTGATTTGGCAGTCGCAGACGATGAAGAAACAGAGTCAAAAAACAGTCTCTCACTACAATAAAATACTTTTCGCAGTTCCTGCTCGCCTTTACGGTTGTGGAATTCGCCATCTTCAGACACTCGCCAAGTCACTATGTCCTTACAAAGCATTGGCGCACTATAGTCACCATGAATAGACCCGATATCTATCATTATGTCTGGGAGGTTGTCTGTCATTATTAAATCAGCTATTTGTGATGTTAGTACGCGATTACTTCCTGTATAGCTCGATGTATGATCGTAAAAAACAGCTGCCCCGGTCCTCTTTGCAAATCTGCTAATTGAGTCTGTTGTCTCCTTGTCGAATGGTCTGTGAGAACCAATGAAAATACCTACTTTTTTTCCAGCTAGCTCTTTCGATAGAGATTTAGAATTAATTGATTCCGAATCAAAATAGTCAATTTTAGTAATGTCTGGCAGCTTCTTTGTTGTAAACCTAAAAGATGTCACAGGTAAGTTGATGTGAACTGGGCCACCACCTTTAGTCGTGGCAAAATGCAGGGCTTTATTTATCTGAAAAACACACCTCTTATGATCTTCGTTGTCTTTCACTACAGGAAGCAGTGCTGCGTAGCGTTTTACGTCGTTCTGCGACACCGTTCTATCAGTAAGTTGTGGCACCAAGTCCGAGTAGTCTGGAGAGTGGTGTTGTGATGTTAGCGCTATAACTGGAAGATTTCTGTAAAATGCCTCTGTTAGTCCTGGTAGGTAGTTTCTTGAAGAGGTTGCTCCGGTACAGGAAATGACCACCGGCTCATTTGAAGCAAACGCTAGCCCACCTGCAAAAAAAGCAGCACTCCTCTCATCTACTACAGAATGTACTTCAAAGAAAGAATCATTCTGAACAGAACGAGAAATTGGAACGTTTGTCATTCCTGGGGATATTACTATCTTTCGAATACCGTATTTTTTTAGCAACGCTAGTACAATCTGAGCATTTTTGTCGTCTGTATACATCATTATCTCTATCCTCTCTCTTTACTCCATATTAACAAATGGTCTCTTACGGCACTAATGCTAAACCTCATTTTTGATATGAAATTGTTAGGAAAAATAATTATCGACGACTCCTCGATAATCACAATGTTTTTTTCTAGTCTAATTTTGGTGGGTGTTTGTTCATATATATCACGCATTGGGTACGGACTAACTCTTTTGACTCGCCACGTCTTATCGCCACGATTGGCAATGAATTTTATGCGTCGTATATCTTTACTATCGACCGGTATTTTGATTTTATAGCTCGTTCTCTTGTAGGCTTTATCCTCCAGCTTTGTAGCTGTTGTCTCGATTGCGTGATGCCTAAGTGTAAAGTCTTCAATCAGTTTACTATTTATTTTCGCCTTGACGGTGATATCCTTAAAAATAAATTCGAGAAAATACCCTTCTATTAATATATTTCCGTCTGCTTCTTTTATGCTAGAAATCCTTGCTTGCATTTTTTTCATATGGTTAAAGATCACGAGTCCACACCACGTAAGCTTACCTTTTTTGTTATATACAGCTTCGGTTAATATGTCCTTTTGGTGTTTTCTGTTCAGCAAGTAGACTCTTTGCCATACATTGTTGAGTTTGAAGTCGACTAAAGTCTTATCGGATATCAAATCTAGTATTTTTTTGTTTACTTTTCTATATCTTGTATAGTCTGCTGTACTCAGAACTTCTTTAGGAGAGTTTTGGTTATAGAACATTCTCCATCTAATTTCATAAAGTGCCAAATACTGAAAGTAAACGTGGGGCAAACCTGTCTTTATGTCTTTATACTTCTCTAATAAATAAAGTGATACTTTTTCTGGAGAGTCGGTATAGAACCTTCTCTCTGTAGTTGCTCCCGTGGTAATAGAAGCGTTTCTGTTGTCTTCTTCATGTTTCCTGTTGAAGTATATGCCCTCATCTATAACACCAAGCTTCATGTTTTCGGACAATACATCACCCATATACCTAGAATCCTCGTAAAACCTCGTACTTTTTTCGAACTTATGTCGCTTTGCTACTTCAGACCTAATAAATGCGGGGGCCACTCGAGGGCATATGTCGAACCATTGAGGTTGCAACAAATCTATCGTTCTAGTCCCGTCTTCAAACTTTTTATTTATCGGGCGTTCCGTGTTCTTCTCTCCAAAAAGTATTACTCTTACAACTGCTACGTCAACATTCGTGGGCGCAGTTTCGAAATAGCTTGCGACAGAACTCAATGTTTCTTTAGATATATAATCGTCAGCATCAACAAAGCCGATATACTCCCCACTCGCTTCTTCTATTCCTACGTTACGAGCTTCCGAAGCACCAGCGTTTTCCTGTTCTATATAATTTATATTCTTTGGAAATTGTTTTTGATATTCCTTGCATATCTCAGCCGAGCTATCTTCGCTCCCGTCGTTTACTAGAACAAGCTCTATATTTTTTTTGAAGCCGATATCCTGATCCAGGATACTTTCGATACACTGCCCGAGATACTTCTCTGCGTTATATATAGGCACTACAATACTTACCAGATGCGACTTCATTGAGTAACTACGAAAAATCCTTTTTGGAGTTCAATTTCAATATTCACATACTATTATACACACCCCTGTAGCTATGTTGCACAGATGAGCCACTCTACGATACTTTATAAGTTCTTCATAATGACTGTTATATACTAGAGCAATGAAAACAGTTATTACATATGGGACATTTGACCTCCTACATTATGGTCATATAGAAATATTTAGACGTGCTAAAGAACTAGCAGACGGTGGAAAGTTAATTATCGGTCTTTCTTCTGATGAGTTTAATGCAACTAAGGGCAAAACCTCTCACATGCCATACGAGAAAAGAAAAGAACTCGTCGAAGCAATTCGCTATGTTGATAAGGTTATTCCTGAAGAGAATTGGGAACAAAAGAAAAACGACATAACAGAACATGACGTCGATGTGTTCGTAATGGGAAGCGACTGGAAAGGAAAGTTCGACGAACTGAAAGATTTATGTGAAGTTGTATACTTAGAGAGAACTCCTGCGATCTCATCAACGGCAATAAAGAATGTGATAGCGGAACTACAAGCAATTGAAGCAGACTCTTAGACAAACTATATGCTCTCAAAAATTATAAAAGACCACAAATTAGCAGGTAGCCAAATATACTGGTTGGCCCTGCTTGATCTTAAGAAAACATATAGCGGATCAGTATTAGGGTGGGCGTGGGCGGTAATTAAACCAACCGTTATGCTAATGGTGTATTGGTTTGTTATAGGTTACGGGTTGCGTGGTAGTGAAAAGCTAATAAACGGCGTGGAGTTTTTTCCGTGGTTGCTCGTTGGTATGATTGCCTGGCTATACATGAAAGACCTGCTAAATGCTGGGATTAAGTGTTTCAATAAATACAGCTACCTGGTGTCGAAAGTGAAGTTTCCCGTGTCCACTATCCCGACATTTATAGCACTGTCTTCTCTGGTGGTACATGCTGTATTGTTGGCTATTGCTTTCGTCATCTTGATTCTAACAGACAACACTTTCTCCATTCACCTTATACAGTTACCCCTGTACACACTTTTAATGGTTATCATGATGATTGCTTGGTGCTATATAGTCGGACCAATCTCAGCTATCAGTAAAGACTTCGCGAGCCTCATTGGCACCATTGTACAAACACTATTCTGGATGTCTGGCGTACTATTTAACATAGATTCGCTTAGTGATGGGGTGGTAAAGACGATACTTCAATTAAACCCTCTGTACTTCATTATTGAAGGATATAGAAAAACCATTTTGTATGGAGAGTGGTTTTACCAAGACTTAGCATCCTTAGGGAAGTTTATAATTATTCTTGCTTTAATGATTGCGTTCGGACTATTTATATATAAGCGAGCCTACAACGATATGGTGGATTCCCTATGAGCGAGTCGTATGCAATAAAACTAGTTGATGTTACAAAGCGCTATCGACTATTCAAGAATGATAAAGCAAAGTTGATGAATCTTTTTGGCAAACACAGCAAACCACATATTAAGCTCGCAAACGATAATATTTCACTAGAAATAAAAAGAGGCGAAAGTGTATCAATACTCGGAAGAAACGGCGCAGGCAAATCTACGCTTTTAAAGATGGTTACTGGTGTACTCGAGCCAACATCAGGTGAAATCCATGTCAACGGTCGGATTAGTGCTCTTTTAGAGCTAACAGCAGGGTTCGATAAAGATATAACGGGTAGAGAAAATATTTACCTACGTGGACGCCTGCTCGGGCTTAAGACAAATGAGATTCAAGAGCTTGAACAAGATATTATAGATTTTGCTGAAATTGATGAGTACATTGATCAGCCTACAAGAACGTATTCTAGTGGTATGCGCGCTAGACTTGGATTCGCCATCAACTCAAGTGTCAGCCCTGACATTTTGATTGTTGACGAAGCCCTAAGTGTAGGTGATGTTCAGTTCAGCAAGAAATGCCAGAATCGTATTCACTCCCTTATCCAGAAGAAACATATGACCGTAATACTGGTTACTCACAGCCCTCAAGCAGCGAGAGATTTTACGAGCCGCGGTATCGTACTTAAGAGTGGCAAAGTAATATTTGACGGCAATATTGAAGAAGCAATAGATAATTACCAGTCACAAAAATAACTATGACTAATAGCACCCCTCAGCCTGCAGCCGAAAACGGAATTTACTATTTCCTTGGTAATATCACTAGTCATGCTCTTCATCTAATTCCTTTGCATAAACTAGTAGGTGGGACGGTTGTTGTTCTGTCTGAAAAAGCAAAAAAAGAAATAGAAAAAACTTACCATTTGCCCGTACTTTGCTTGCAGGACGCGCCTGATGCAAACCTAGAAATCAACTCACAGCATGCTGAAACTTTTAAATATCTTGAAGAAAACGCGAAACAAATAATCTTTTACGAGATTTTTAAGTTTAACGACCGAAGTTTAGTACCTAAAAAGCCAGTGACTTTCTTTTTAACACACGGCAATATGCTAAAAAACTATATGGGCGACCAAACTCAACGCGAAAAGTCAGTCAAAGATTATGACTACATTGCAGGACTCGGACCTTTCATGAAAAATAAATTCATGAGTGAAAATAAAATCCCTGAAAACAAAATTTTAGATATAGGTGTAGCTAGAACTGACGATATCCTAAATGGAGAGTCTCAAACGCAAAGAAAGGTCGAGACGCTTAATAAGCTACGACGAAATGGACTGACAGATAAACAAACTGTTGTTTCGTACATGCCGACTTATTGGGGCGATTCGTCTGTCTATAATACCGGACTAAAGGTTGTTTGGAACATTAAAAAAGAACATTTTTTGATAGTTAGACTACACCCACAAACAAAGAAGGTCCTTCAGATAATTTATAAAGCATTATCGATGCTAAAAAAGAATGTTCTGTTTGTCCCCAACGGGAACAAATTGGGAATTTCACTAGAGGATATATATGCTATTAGCGACGTAATTATTGGTGATGTAAGTAGTGTTATGTTTGAGGCAATACTACTCAAAAAACCCCTGCTGTTCGCATATGGTTCAGGAACTCACCGTCAAGACGAAAGCACTTACGATGCTATTTCTACCATTGTCAGTAACTCGGGTGAAATTAACGAGAAAAATGTAGGTCGTATCAGCAGTATTATATCGGAGTCAGTTTCTAATAAAATCGACAATAAAATATGGGACAAGACTATTGGCGAGACGTTTTTCTTGTGCGGCGGAAAGTGCACTGAAAAAATTGCTGAACTAGTACAGTCCTCTCCAAAACAAGTTTAGACTATCTTTTGGATATGTTTACGCCTAATGCGAGTCCTGCGAGCAGCCACCACTGCAAAGCAACAGCCTCATTAGACCAAATATGCACTAATAGCCCGTAAAATAAATAGCCAGCGAGAGATGCTAGTACAATTAGACTGAGCATGTGTTTGTGTAGTATGTAATCATAATACAAATATCGAATTAGTAGAGTCGTGATGAGCAAAAACAATATAAGTCCTACTACCCCTGTTTCATGAGCAACTTGCAGGAAGTAATTCTCTGTTAGATTTTCCCCACTATCGCTTTTCTCAGATACTATACCGGCACTTCCTGGTCCATGCCCTAAAGGTTGATCCAGTATGTTCTCTGTTGCTCTTTCGTATAAAATCAGCCGTTGCTCATTTGGGTCTGCTTTAGTCGTGGCTTCGTCCGCATGAAACACTACGTTTTTAAATATGTAGGTATCTCTAAACATGAAAACTACGCCCAAAGTCACAACTAAGACAATAGAAGCGTGAGGCCAATACCTCTTTGTAGTGTTAATCAGCTTATCACTGTTGTATAAAGCAAAGAAGACTGCCAACGAAACTATAAGAGCCAAGGTTGCTCCACGCGAAAATGTTAAAAACAAACAGATTAGAAGAACCGAAAGTACAAAAACTAGAAATGATTTTCTAAATGGCCTGATAAAAAGCTCTTTGTTAAACTTGTTGTTTAGTAAGGATACTCCTGTAAGTAAAATAGGAATTATTAGAAAAGCGCCTAACGAATTTGGGTCTTTTATGGTGCTCATAACCCGAGGAAAGTCAGGCTTATCGTCTATGAAAAAGTTTGGCTTCACACCACGCTCAAGACTATAACCAACCGACTCTAGCAGGTCATGAGGTAGGAAGTATTGGAAGACCCCGAATAGTGCGACTATAAGCGCCACCAAAAGACCTGCTGTAAGTATTGTTTTCGAATGCTTCTTTGCACTAGTAGAAGAGACTACTAAATAACCGAGAAGCAGGTACCCAAAAATCCGTGTATTGTAAACGCAAGCAATAATTGCTGCGTAGGTTCCTGTTATATCTCTATAAAACAACAGAAACAAGAAGTGAAGTAAAGTATATAGACCACTAAAAATAATAAACTTTCTGAGAAAACTATCTGCAAAGAGCCCTCGCTTATAAGCCCAAAATAGCATTCCCGGAACTAAGAGCACGATTAGAACATCCTTGGTAGCTTTCCAGACCTCTAAGCCTCCGGTGACTAAACTGGCTGATTGGGCAATAAACACATGTAGCGGCATATAAACAATTAGCGCTAATGCTAGGAAAAAAAGACAATTCGTAACTTTGTCTAAGTACTTATTCTTCATCTTCCTCTGGCACTTCTAGTATGCGAGGAAAGCTCAGGTATTTCCTAAAATAATAAACGGCTCCAACAACCGATATTACTAATAATAAAACGGCGAACATTGGAACCCCACTACTATTTGTTTTAACAACTGCGGAATTTTCTGTTGCCACCCCAAGCACTTCATTAGTACTGTTACCAGTCACTACTTTCAGTTTTCCGGTAATTTCAGTCTGCAATAAATCATCATTAGACTGCTGAACATTTGAGCCACTTATAGTTCCTTGAACCGTACCGGTTTGCGAACTATTTTTGTAATTTTGGGGAGATAAATTACTGGCAGGTGTTCCGGATTGCAATGGATTCATCTTGCTTGAACTCCATAAAATACAAAGACTGAGAACACCACTTGAATACTAAAGATTCTGACAAAATTCATTATTAATAGTGTAGCGCACTTTATGCCGCTTCGGACCCTTTATTTGAATGGTTGCCTCTTGAGCCAGCATGTTCGTCTAACAATATCTGCTCTGGGAAAGCTAACCGTGCTACTAGCTCCCCACAAAACGTGTCTACCGATGCAGACCTACCGCATGTACGAATTTCTTGAATTGCTACCATAACCATTTGCATTGACGTGCCTCGTAAAGTAATTTGTTCACCGGGGATCACTATTACCTCAGGAGCTGGCGGGCCATACATTTGGCCGGCAAGAACAGGCTCACCTGGTTCTGTTAGTTCTGTCATCTTTTTGCTACCTACATTTCTTTTGATATAGGCATCCCTCTGTCAATCCTTTATACTCCTCACGTTTAAAAAATCAAGGATTAAATTTATAAACACACACTACTAATAATTCACTAGTTAAGCCCTTAACACCTTACTGTACAAGGAACGTCCTTGTGCAGTAAGGTGAAAATATAAAAAGCTCCCGAGTAATACGGGAGCTTAGTAGGCATTAATTATGTTTACTATGGAGCCGGTTGACCTACGGCATCGGTGTTAAAATCGGCTACGTTCGCATATCTTGTCCACAGTGAAAGTTCTGCTTCGCTCAAGTTTGTTGCCTTATCAACCCATTCCCTAACAAGATTTTCTTCGATTGACACTTCTTCGCCTATATTAAGTTGCGGCGACCCCGCTGCAATGGTTAGATTCGTCTCTACGAATATAATCTGCTCGCCACTTAGGTTGATCTCGTTCTCAATTCCATAAATCTGCGTGGTTTTGCGTGCAATTTGTGTGTATGAATCGCCGGGTTGTGCTGTAAATGTATAGCTCTTGGATTCACCTTCTTGGTTATTTTCAGAACTATCATCTTCAGACGTCTCAACAACTTCTTCGCCTCCTTCTTCAGAGCCTTCTTCTTGCGCATAAGCAGGCATGGTTAGGATTAGCCCTGCTAGAATTGCTAGGACTACGACTGCTATCAGTCTTAAACTTTTGGTTAATGTCATTTTTACCCCCGCCCACCAATGTTAATTATTTGTACTGAAATTATATACTGATAAAGCTTAACTTATCAAATAAATAATCATCTATCCGATATGTCTTTTGAGCTTTGCAAGAATTCACTTTACGCTAGAGTTGAATAGCTATTAAAAACCCCGGTGTTAGTTGAATTCAAAAGATTCGATAAACTCTCGTGAATCGAAAGCTCTCTCGTCTGTAGTAAAAATTCTGACTAATTTTCCGTTCTTTTCGAACCAGTAAATATTAATCGTCCCACCACCTGCAGCGTCGCCTGTAATTTTTGTTACTGCAGTACTTACATCACCATCAAACTCTACATCTTCTACAAAATCTTGGTCTAAATTCGAGAGATACTCACCTAAACTCATATTGACTTCGCTTGGTTGCAGGCTGATTTGATATTCACCCTCTGGTCCTTGTATAAAAATCTCGCTGTATTGATCGTCTTCGGTTTCTGAGACTGTTGCATTTTCAGGATATTTGAAGCTTATACCGTATTTTTCGCTTTCATAATCAACCCAAATCACCTCGTTAAGCCCACCACTAGAGCTATCCGAAGTATCTTTGGTGGAATTAAGCCAAACAAATACAAGGGCAAACGTTAGCAATAGGGCTAACGCAACGAGCAGTGAAGCAAGCAGTCTTCTTTGCTTATTAATATTTTTCATTAGCTATATTTAACCATTAGCATCTTTTTGGTACAACTTTTTGAGCCTAGACTAAACAAAACTTGCCAACAAGTTACCACTTGGACTAAAAACTTTACTCTAAAATAAATCGGATTTAAATCGGAGTTAACTCCGATTTACCTAAAAATAACAGATTATTTTGTCGTTTGACTGGTTGCTAACCACCCTTAAACCGGCATTTTGTCGCGAGCAGCATGTGCCATTTCTAACGCTTCATCAGGAGTGTCGCCCAGCACGGTAATGTGGCCGATTTTTCGTGCTGGTCTAGATGATTTTCCATACAGATGCACGTGGGTATCTGGATACGCCAACACTTCATCGAGCCCTTCCCTGTCAAACGGTTCATCTCTGTGACCTAAGATATTTATCATAACTGCCGCAGGTGCTCTCATTCTTGTCGAACCAAGAGGCATGCCTGTAATTGCGCGTATGTGTTGTTCGAATTGCGAAGTCATAGCCCCTTCAATAGTCCAGTGGCCCGAATTATGTACTCTTGGCGCAATCTCATTTACCATCACATCGTCTCCCCTAAGAAACATCTCTATCGCGAATACACCAGCACCTTGCAAAACACCTAGGGTATCGTGTGCTAAGTCCGTTGCTGCTACGTGTTGTCTCTGCTCGATTCTTGCTGGTGTAATAGTTGTGTGACAGATATTTTCCTCGTGATACGTTTCTGTAACTGCATACATTGTTGTCTTACCGTCCATGTCGCGTGCGACAACCACAGATAGTTCTTTATCAAAATCCACGGTTTGTTCTGTCAGATATGGGCCAATCATATCTGCAGCATCTAAGGTAGTTTTTATGACCTCTGGGTCCGTTTCAGCAGTCACTAAATTTCCTCTACCGTCGTAACCACGTGTGCGTGTCTTAACGATGTAAGGACCAACGTTACCTAGCCCGTAAGCGATGTTGTCAATACCGTCTATAAACGGAGCAACCGGGATGTCGTTAGCTACAAGCATTTGCTTTTGCCTGAGTTTGTCCTGAATCGTTGCCAATGTTCGAGGTGAAGGTTGAATTTCTACGTCCCCTTCTTCTTCGGTGACGCATAAATAATGTGCTGGTATGTGTTCTATTTCCCAAGTTAAAACGTCAGCTTGTTCTGCCAGCTGGTCTATTGCTTGTTCGCTATCCAAGGGTGCAACGATTTCCCGAGCGCCTACCTGCGCTGCAGGACTCATTGGATCTTTGTTTGTAACTACTACATCAAAACCTAATGGTTTAGCTGCTTCTGTTAACATTCGGCCAAGCTGGCCCCCACCTACGATTCCGATTGTTTCTACCATGACTTACATTGTTAAGTAATTTACAAAAATACACAAGTAAATAAGTTTACTTGGTTAACACGTAAAGCTCATAACACCTTACTGTACAAGGAACGTCCTTGTACATAGAGGGTGTTATTATATGGGTATGGATGAAAATAAAAAGCACATAGTGATAGACGCGAGAATTAGGCGCTCTAGTACTGGTAGACCAGTTGCTCAGTTATTAGAGCACTTGCAGGAAATCGACAACGACCATCGCTATACTATAATTACCCAAAAAGACGACGACTGGGAGCCTACGAATCGTAGTTTTACGAAAGTTACTACAAGATTTAAAAACTTTAGTTTTAACCCATTGAACCAAATTTTATATTCTTGGCAACTGCATAAACTCCGTGCTGATTTAGTTCACTTTACGCTTACCCCACAACAACCCCTGTTCTACTTCAAAAAACAAACGACTTTTACTCACGACCTGCAGATGTTTAATTTTGAACGTCGCGAAAGACTTCCAAAGCTTTTACACAAAATTCGCATGCAAGGTTATCGCCTACTGATGTGGCAAGCACACAAAAAAGCGACTCATATAATCGTGCCAACGGAGTTTGTGAACGACGACGTATGTAAGCGTTACTTATTCGTAAATCGCAAGATTACTACAGTCCTTGAAGCCAGTGAGCCCCCACTACCCGGGAAAGCTAGAGCTCCTGAAAACGCTCCTGAGGAATTCATCATGTATACCGGAAGCGCCTTCCCACACAAAAATTTGGAAAGATTAATCAGCGCTTTCTGCGTGCTTAAAGAACACCATCCAGACCTCAAGCTTGTGCTAGTTGGTAAGCGAGAATACCATTCTAAAAAGCTAGAGAAGTGGGCTAAAACTCAACCTTGTTTTGACGATTTAATCTTTACGGGCTTCATTCCTGACCAAGAACTAAAGTGGTATTACCAGAACGCTCGAGCTTACGTATTTGCTAGTCTATCAGAGGGTTTTGGCTTACCCGGACTTGAAGCAATGGTTCACGGATGTCCTGTTGTTAGCAGTGACTTTAGCTGTTTACCAGAAGTCCACGGCGATGCCGCACACTATTTTAACCCTGAAGATATCCAGGATATGGCGCATAAGATCGATGAGGTTATAAGCAGTGAACCCCTGCGCAAAAAGCTAACTGCACTTGGACACGAAAACGCCAAGCGCTTCAGTTGGAAGAAGTTCACCACTCAAACACTAGAAGTATTCAACAATATACTAGTTAAGTAGCCAGCACCTTACTGTACAAGGACGTTCCTTGTACAGTGGGGATTTATTCGTCGGTAGGTTTTTTGAGGACGATATGACGATCGCGACCTTCGCCCTCTGATTCAGTAACTAGACCGTGCTCTCCTGCTAAACGATGAATAGTGCGGCGATCTGCAGAGTTCATAGATGGCAAGTGCTTGTCCTCGCCGGTGTCTTTTACTTCCTTGAGCCAATCGGCTGCTCGATCTTCCAGACGATGTGCTCGTTGTTTCTTGTAGTCGGCAATATCAACATTTACTCGGTTGAGTTCATATTCTTTGGATTTCAGCGCCATGCTAATCAGATACTGCATGCTGCGCATGGTGTCGCCACGATTACCGATTAAAAAACCATTCATGTGGGTGCTGGGTACGTTCAACTCGATTACGTCTCCGTCTTCTGAGGTAGCATAAACATCTACGTTTAAGCCAAAAAAGGACAGCAGGTCTTCTAAATATTTCTTGGCGAATTGAATTGATTCTTCTGGGCCTTTATCCATAACTACTTCCTCTTCTTTTTACTTTTCTTTGAGGAAGATTTCTTTTTAGTTTTTGGTTTGGTGTTAGCTTCACCTGCTTTAATAGTAGTTACCTTTACGCCACTTTTAGTGGTTGTGGTGCTAGTCTTTTTGCCAGATTTAGTAGGCTTTTTTGCTTTAGATTCTTTGAGTGGTTTTTTGGATACAACTTCTGCAGTTGCGGTAGTCATTGCATACTCATCCTGCTTAAGGAGATAGTACTGTTGCAAGAATGCTATTAGTCCGCCTGCAAACCAGTACAGCGACAAGGCCGCCGGGAATCCGATTGTTACGATAAAGATAAATATCGGCATTACGTAGCTCATATTGCGACCCATGGCTGCGTTTACTTCAGAGGTGTCTGCCTGTTTCCCGGTGTTCGCATCACGCAATATTTCTCGTAGTTTACGACCCTGCTTATCGTTAGGCATCGTTTGTCTAATCTGGACAAACTGAATAATCGCCGAACCTAGGACTAACAAAAATGCCGGGAAATAGAAACCTTCGTCGCTATCAACTGCCGCTCTACCTAAATCAACTACCCCGAACAGTGTGTTATCAAACTGCGAGATATCTTCGTTAAGCCCTTGCATAAACTCTGTGTTTTGAATTACTGGGTATGAAAAATCATAAATTTCTTGAGGGTTATTAACCACTCGATTGAGTCCTTGGAAAAGTGCTAGAAAAATTACAATCTGTAGAGCCATGAGCCCGATGTAAGCCATCGGTTTAATCTCGCGTTCTTTGTATAGCTCCATTGTGAGCAAGCTTTCTTGTTGCTTGTTTCCCTTGGTCTTTTCCTTGATCTTCTTTATCTCTGGTTGAAGCTCTCGCATCGCCTTGGTATGTCGTAATTGTTTTTTAAGAAGTGGGAAAAGTGCGAACCGAATGACAATTGTGAATAAAATAATCGCTATGCCAAAGTTATGACCCGGCAAAAGCGAATATATAAGTGTTAAAACATTAAAAATTGGTTGTACAACTAGAGTTGTCCACATTGAAATACTTACTCCGTTTCTAATAGTTTAGCACAAGGGATGGACCCAAAAACCACTCGCTTTAGTTGGATAGGATTTTTTCACAGGCTTTTTGTACCTGGGAGTCTAATTTACTAGCCTCCACAGTGGCCAAGGTGTCTTTTTGGACTACAAATACTGCGTCTACGGGCTTACCCGTTAGTGTGCCCTGCTTTCGAACTGACTCATATAGGCGGCGGCGAATCCTATTACGTGTGACAGCTGACTTAGCTACTTTCTTGCTAACAACAACTGCCATCCTGTAGTCGGTGCGCTTGGTTTTAGAATAAAACACCTTAAAATCTGATAGCTGAACACGCCCACCTCTTACTCTAGAGACGCTGCGATGACCGTGAAATCGATTCTTTTTAGCTAGCATGGCGTTTGTTCTTTTATTATTTAGCAAAAAATTAGAGTCAAACTCTATTGACTCTAACTATAACTTATCTAAAGAAAATTAAACTATCTAGACAGTTGCTTGCGGCCTTTAACGCGTCGTGACTTCAAAACTGCGCGACCTTGTCGTGTAGACATTCGCTTCATAAATCCGTGCACTCGTGAGCGCTTCCGCTTTTTCGGTTGGAACGTTCTTTTTGGCATAATCAACTAATTCTACCACTGTTAGGCGTTTTTTACAACCTCTTACGGTTGAGTGTGCGAACAGTATTTGAACGGAAATTTTACTTTTTAGAAAATTGTTTGTATAGATTATCCACTCTTCCACATGTTTTTTCCACAAATTTAACAGGGGTATGTTTTATCTGTGGAAAACTCTTCACCGGTGATGTGATGTATCTTACAAAAAATGTTGTGAAAGAAGCTGTGGAAAAGTCCCCTGCTTTTGCAGTACTATTAATTTAACAAACGGAGGCAGGAGTAAAAGGATATGCAGGACACTGCTAGGTTATGGCAGGCAGCTTTGGGCGAGATTGAACTAACGATTTCGCGTGGCAACTTTATGACTTGGTTTAAAAGCACCCAGCTCCTTCAAGCCGACAGCACAAAAGTAATTATTGGCGTCCCCAACATCTTCATAAAACAGCAGCTTGAGCGAAAATATCAGGATTTAATAACTGACGTACTTGATAAAAATGGAGTTAGGACAGAAGTTATGGAGTTTAAGATCTTTAACGCAAAAGCACCTGCTTCGAGAAGTACCTCTGACACAATAGTCCTGGACAATGCTACAGCTAAAAAACCCAATATTAAAACTCGCTCCTCTGGTTTAAGCCACAAGTACCGTCGTGGCTTAAACGACAGGTATACGTTTGAGAATTTCATTGTGGGGTCAGGTAACGAACTAGCCTACGCTGCTTGTCAAGCAATCGCTGCAAAGCCTGGCGAGAAATACAATCCACTATTTGTATATGGGGGAGTAGGAATTGGTAAAACACATCTCATGCAAGCCGTAGGTAACGAGATTCTGAAGTCTAATCCACAGGCGCATGTTGTTTATATTTCCACCGAACAGTTTGTGCAAGAATTCTTAGACGCTATTAGATATAAGAAAAATACAGACTTTGCCGACCATTACCGAAGCGCTGACGTTTTAATCGTTGACGATATACAGTTTATTGCCGGTAAAGAAAAAACTCAGGAAGAATTTTTCCACACCTTCAACGCCCTACACCAAGCAAACAAGCAAATTATTATAAGTAGCGACAAGCCACCTAAAGACATCCCTACTTTAGAGGAGCGTCTTCGTAGTCGATTCGCCTGGGGCATGAGCATCGACATGCAAGTTCCAGACTACGAGACACGCTGTGCGATTGTGCAAACGAAAGCTCAAGCCAACAACTTACAGCTCGATAATGAGGTCGTGGATTTCCTGGCGAACTTAGTCACCACTAACATTCGTGAGCTTGAAGGTGTACTAAACCAGCTACTTGCCTTCTGTGAAATGCGAGGACTGGAACCTGACCTCCAAATAGCTCAGACGCTGTTAGGTAGTGCCAAATCTAGGCCAAAGCACGTGACACCAAAACAGGTTGTGGAGCGTACTGCCAGGTATTTCTCTGTTTCACTCGAAGACATTATGAGCCCAAAAAGAGACAAGGAAATTGTTTATCCGAGGCAAATTGCTATGTACATGCTGAGGAGCGAGCTACACATGAGCTTCCCTAAAATTGCTGCAGAGTTAGGGCGTAAAGACCACACAACTGCCATACACTCTGTTGAAAAGATTGAAAAAGAATCCAACTTAGACGCCGGCGTACGCCAGCAGTTAGTTGAAATTCGGGGGAGGCTATATGCGTAGGGTTGTGAATAACCTGTGGATTGGTTTAGTAAAAACTGTGGGCGACTGTGGGCAAGCCGTGCAAAAGTTAGTTTTTATACACACTGCAAAAGTAGTAATTGTCGGTTCTACACATTTTTTACTCAACGAGTACACAGCATTTGTGAACAACTTTTTTAATAAATTTACAGAGGTGAAAATCAACTTATTCACATCATCCACATGGCCTACTAAAACTATATATTTAAATAAGAAGGAGATACTTATATGAAGCTGACCGTCACTCAGGAGAATTTGTCTAGAGCTTTGAGCACAGTTTCTCGAATAGCAAACTCTAGAGGATCCCTGCCCATCCTTTCAAACGTCCTATTAAAAACCGTAGACAACCAATTGATAGTTGAAGCTACAAATCTAGATGTGGCGATGAGCGAGACTATCGGGGCTAAGATTAAGACAGAAGGGTCAATTACAGTTCCTGCCAGACTGATGCAGGATTACGTAGCTAGTTTGCCGGCATCAACCTTAACCCTAGAAGTTAAAGATTCTAAATTGCAGCTAACTACTGACCATCACAGCTCTACAATTAACGGAACTCCAGCTGACGACTTCCCTGTTATGCCGGTAATAGAAAAAGGAGATGTATTAGAGATTCCTGGCTCTGAATTTAAGCAGACCTTACAGCAGGTTTTGTTTGCTGCTTCTTCCGACGAAGCTCGTCCTGTTCTGACAGGCTTATTTCTTCACTCAATAGACGGAAATCTATTAGCTGTCGCAACTGATTCATATCGACTGGCCGAGAAGAATGTTATGAAGACCGACAAGGACATCTCTTTATTGATCCCCGCCTCGTCCCTGCAAGATGTTTTACGAGTAATGAAAGACGACAACGCTCCAGTAAGCATTCAGTATGACGACCAACAAGCACGATTTAGTGTTGGTTCTGTAGAGTTGGTTACTAGGTTAATCGAAGGAAACTACCCTGATTACAGAAGACTCCTTCCTAAAAACTCAGATACAACAGCTGTTCTGAAGCTATCTGATTTACAAGAGATTACTAAAGTTTCTAGCCTGTTTGCAAGAGAAGCTGCCGGTGGAGTTACTGTTTCTATTGATGAAGAAAAGCAAGATGTTAGTATTCGCTCAATCGCCTCCCAAGTTGGAGAAAACACAGCTGTTGCCGAAGCGAAAGTTTCCGGTGAAGCAGTCATAACTATGAACTCTAGATATATTCTGGACGCACTGTCGGCATTTTCAGGTGAATCAGTGTCGGTAAACGTGAATGGAAAATTAGATCCATGCTTGTTAACTGATCCAGACAATGATGACTACTTGCACGTCGTTATGCCAGTTAAGTCATAGAAACTAGCTATACTAGTCTTATGTTGCAGACACTGGAGCTGACTAACTTTAGATCTTACGGTAGTGGTCTTTTCGGTTTTGAACCGGGAGTGAATATTATAGTTGGCGCGAATGCCAGTGGTAAAACTAACCTGCTTGAGGCGATTCACACTATATGCACATTGCACGGTTTTAAGGCCGCCGACAAAGATTTAATCAGTCTAGACAGCGAGTGGTCTCGTTTAGAAGCGCTAACTGACGACGGAACACGAATCTCGAAATTACGAGCTGACGCGCAAAACTCTATGGAGATCGACGGTGTGGTTAAAAAGCGTCTTACCCCTCAAAGCAGCTTGCCGGTTGTAGTTTTTGAACCCGAACATATGCTGCTTTTGTCTAGTGAGCCAGAACGTCGGCGAAACTACTTGGACGGAATATTGTCGTTGACAAAGCCAGGATATAAAGCCACATTGACCGCCTATAAAAGGTCGGTATCACAAAGGAACCGGTTACTTAAAAATGAAAACTTTAACCAATCACAACTGTTTGTATGGGACTTGCAGTTATCCGAAAAAGCCGGGCAAATTGTGAGAGCCCGACTAGAACTTTTGGAAACTTTAAATAAAATCGCTTCAAAACACTATAAAAAACTCAGTAATTCCAAAGAAGAATTAGAGCTATCTTACAAAAGCAAACTCGAAACCGAAAACTACTCCGACAAATTACTTACATACCTAAAGCAAAACATCGACACAGACCGCATGAGAGGCTTTACGACAGCTGGTGCGCACCGAGATGACATAGATATCATTTTAAAAAATAAAGACGCCAAAACGCTGGCGTCCCGCGGAGAAACTAGAACTATAATTTTGTCACTAAAAATAGCCGAGCTAGAGCTGCTCCACGAGCAAACCGGAAAAGCACCGATACTTTTACTCGACGACGTCTTCAGCGAACTAGACGGTAGTCGTAGACGCGCGCTTGCTGAAGCTTTGAAAGAATACCAAACTTTCCTAACTACCACCGACGCCGATGTTGCAGTAGACCACTTCTCTGCCTACAATATAATCCCCGTTGAGAAAAACTAGAGACCAAACTCTTGGTTTTTGTCTCCCACTCCGTATCTAATAACAGTTTCATCCTCAAACGTTTCGCTCAAGCCTTTCTTCATAAATTCAATGGCTTCATTGTAGTTGTCTGAATTATTGAAAACATTTACGGTGAAGATATCTTGATCCTCTAGATACTCAATTACATAACCTTCAGTCTCGATAGGGGTAGACCCAATAAACGAATTTCTTTGATTGTTTGCATTTAGAAATTCATCGATGTTCAGGTCCGTTTTTAAATCTGTAATTGATATATTAATCCTATCGCTTTTTAATTGTTTGACAACTACTTCAATGGAGTTGTTGTTGGCTCCGAAATTGCCACTGAATTTTATATCTTCAGACGTATCTACATCACTCACAGCAAAACCAATAACAGGGAATGCTTCGTGTGAATATTTTTCATATGCTGATTTTGCAAAGACATAAAGCTCTTCACTTATTCTGTCGTATGCCTCAAAGCCACCGACTTCTCTAAAAATTTCCTCCCCATCCTTGATGCTGACCTGATTTTTTTCTAGGCTCGATCCTTCGTATATAACATCGATGGGCTCTTCGCTTCTGGTGAAAACAAATACCCCCAAAGTAAAAGTCAGTAAAGCTATCAAAATCACTACTACTATGAAATTTCTATATTTTTCTGTCATTGTGGCAGCCCTTCATAAATTGCGCTTAAGAAAGGAATGAATTCCGGATCTCGACATTCGTCCCTTCCACCTGTTTGTGGAATGCCATCAATCACACACCCCCGGTCAATATGAAGGTGGGATGTCCCTGACGTTCCGTTACAGGTGTGCGACGAAGTCCACTCCGCGACTTCTCCCAGTACGTCGCCAGAGCTTACGCTTTGGCCTTCCGAAACCACTAAATTGTTCAGGTGGCCGTACCAATAGTAGTAGGTGTCAATAGATCTGAACTGAATGCTATAGCACCAGTTTTCTTCCTGGATACCAATGCTTTCCACCACTCCGTCACTTATTGCATACACTTTTTCACCTCCTGCATTCCCATTAGGTCCAATTAGGTCAAACGCTGGTGTGTTGTCACCACTGTGCATAGTTTCGGTTTGGCCGACTATTATTCCACCAATAGACCTGTTTTGAGGCTCCATCGGGAATGAATAGCCGTCGGTATTTACGTTTCCACCACCCTGTTCAGGGTTTGTGCAATTTGCGTTAGAAGGTACCGTACCTCCACCTGACGGTCCATAAACTAGTGCCGGAGCTTCCCCTTCAGGACTTCCGTCAAGTATCTTTCCTGCGTACGCCGGATAATCATTTCTAACACTATTTAAGGTATCTCGCTTAATGCTTACAAAAAGCTCTCTGTCTCCTATTCCCCCACCGTAGTCAAAGCCAGTTATCGATAGGGCTGCATAAACTAAGTCGCCAGGGTAAATGTCCTCCAGTCTGTTAACCACATCCGAATAGTTACTTGAACCGTATGGTATTGCCACAAAGTCTCCCGCAACAGCTTCAATTAGCGCTTCCTGTGGGAAATTAGGGTCCAGTAAAGCGCTACCGATTCTTTTCTGGTAACCATTAAACAGGCCCCTGGTTATGGCTTCTACGCCATCATCAAAAGTAGTGTATCCTTGGCTGTTTGAGTCCGTGCTTGCGTTACCTTGATTCCCGCTTTCAATATCAGAGTATTGAGATTTTGTGTTTAAGGGGTTAAACGTACCGTTGTGTCCGTCCACAGCTCCACCTTCAGCCTTAGCCCAAGCAATCATAGAGACCACCTTATTTTCCGTAACTAATTGACTTTCAGGTACGCCAGCTTTGCGAGCAATATTTTTCAGGACATGAATCGCCCAGAGTTCGACAGTATAAGGACCAGGCTCTCCACTGACGTATTTTTCAGAACCGTCCCCCCAAACACCCTCACCCCAAGTTATGCCAGTATTGATGGATGGGCCGGTATTTCCCCCGGCAGAACATGAGCATAGTCCGTCGTCGTTAGGGTGTACCTGACTGGTTACTTGTGTTTCCTTGACACCCTTGGCAATCGTTTCAGCGAACTGTTGGCTCCCTGCGACAGTTGGGTGAATCCCGTCAGCCGCTAATTCTATCTCGGCGCTTGTAGTGTCTATGACGTTGTAGTTGTATGTCGAAGACTGTTCCGTGATAGCGGCATTTCTAAGTTCGGGGCCTGTTCCGTCAGTGTAGAACAGGTTTACCCAATAGATATGACCAGTGAATCCCCCTCCGTCTCTAATAGCCAGTATAAGATTCGGGATTTCCTTGCTCAAATCTTCGATTCCACTATTTGTTCCTAGGGCTACAACTACAGCATCAGACTCTCTTATTATCGGTAAATCTTCATTAACTGCCTCAAGTCCTGTCGGATCATCTCCGGCCGTGTCTTTTGTGATTGCTCTGCCGGGGTCTGCGTTGATTGAAGAAATCTCGTATCCTTCCGTTTCAAACGCTGAACTTACTGAGTCTCTAGACTGGTTTGTGATGGAGTCTCCTAGAATATACACAGACGATCCTTGGGGTAAAATCCCCGAAGTTGGGGTGTTGGAGTTAGGTCTGCAAACATTATCGCCGGTACAATTTACAACTATAACTCCGAGACCCCTCAATCTCTCCTCGTCACACTCGCCAGTAAGCGAAACCACTTTCGGAGTCGAAACAAAGGCCAGAGAAAAAGTCAGCGACACAACTATTGACATAAATATGCTTAAATAACTAGTCGGTGTTAAATTTCTAATCATCTGCATTTTCATCAAGATACCTTTTTAGTTCTTCCGGAGAATCGACAAGTACAGGGTTGCCTGCGCTAACTCTTTCTCCACATTCAACGATTGTCCAGCCTAACATTTCCGGTGAGTAATTTAATATACAAGTCTCATCATGTAAACTTCTGCTGCCCTGATCGATAAATATAACAATCCAGTCGTTGGCACTACCAAAATCCCTGCTTTTTATAAGATTTGAAGGAGACACGCTTTTGCCTAGCGTATTTAGCAGGGACTCTACATCTACAGGAACGGTAGTGTAGGATCTCTGAATAGTTTCTTGCGCGTCTAAACTAACAGTTTCTTCAATACTTTCTATTTTTGGTCCTGATATTTTAATTTTTAATTCACTACTAGGACTAGTGCTCGTACTATAATATTTGCCACCTTCACCTGCAGGAAACACTCGTTGGTCGTTTATAGTTACCACATTAGAAACGGGGTCGTTGTTGTCTATAGTTATTTCGACAGTTCCCTTATTGAAGGCGCTAAAGACCACAAAGCCTAGCAAACCTAGTGCTAGTACGACGAATAATGCAACAATTTTTTTCATCAATTTATAACCCCATCATCTAACAGCTGCTTAACTACGTTGGCATGTGCTTTCATATAGCTGGCTGACTCGCTATTTGTTAATTCAACTAGGAGAGCTCTTGATCCAGTGGCGTTTGCGTACCATCCCTCCATAAACCCTTGCCCCTGGTTGTTGTACAACATTCTCCAGGTGTTGGAACTGCCGTTGCACGAACCACTCTCTTGAGGTGCAAGATTAGCATATGCTTGAGCTATTGGTCGTGATTCGTTCGTGTTAGGTCCTGATGGCGCCACCCAGTTTATGCAGTCATGATAACTAATAAACAAACTAGTCTGACCAACCGAGGTTAAGAAATTCTGAACATTTTGCGTTTCAGGTTCGCTGGCAGCACTAGGGCCGTAATAGTTTCCGTCAGAAGGATTTGAGGTGCCCTTTTCGCTCCATCGATAATCAAAGTTTCGATTCAAATTTACTCCATTTGAATTCGTACGACTACTAGATGCTATACCGGACTTATTGACCTCAGGAATTGCAACTATCCGTACATCGTCTGGCAAGTCAGCATTATATAGAAGCTCAAAGGTAATTCGCTGCCCACCGTTTTCTGAACCGTGGATAGATGAGCCTATCACTACTGTGCGGATATCTGACTGTCCAGCACATGCATCTCTTACGTATACTCCCTGATCGTTACCTGCGCTGTCTTGTCCGATGATTCCAGAAGGAGGGATGCTATCCCAATTAATTGCATTTTGTCCTGGTCCGAAGAAGTCAGATTCGTTTTTTGGCTCCCCCTGACATGGGATAATTGGCCCCGTTAGGTCTCCTAGCCCCACGCCCGAACCACCAGAACCACCGGAACCTCCAGGGTTTTCTGGGTTGACATCGCTTATCTCTTCAGGGAAAAGGTAGGCATCGATAAAGTCGTTCGAGTCTAAGTATGCTAAATGAATTTTAAACTCTCTTGCTCGTTGTGTTTTCCCGGTGCAGTCTAGAGTCGGGTCTGTATTGCTATCATCGTTTTCTAGTGGTGATATCGTGTCCGCAGAGTATACACAATTTTCAACGTGTTTTTCGAAATCAGATCCCGATACGATTTCGTATGGTTCATTGGGAGACACTTGACCATCTGCAATTAACTTATCTCTATTAGCGATTTCATCCGCTTCGGTAAGCCAGCTAGGCATAAATGTTCTAAGGTTGCCCGAAGGGTCAGTTGCATACTCTGTGCCATTTATCTCCAGTGTATCGAACTCTGCTAGGTCGTCGTCTTGAGCGCTAGCACTGGCCGTTAACGTATCGGAAACCGAACCGAAAACAGAAAGAGGAGTCAGTGCTAGTGTAGAAGAGACCTGACGGACGGCTCCCACTGGATCTTGTGTTCCGAAGGCAAGAGTTGCCATTGACTGATGTGCTAGAGAATCGTAATTATCCATAGCGAATATTCTTTCCGTGAATGATTTATTCCGAAGCTCTTCTTTCTTTTCGGCTAGATGAACGGCGTTTGCTTGAGCAAACTGAGCAGCTGTCGCCGGTACTTGTCCCCCCATCAAGGCTCTTTGCTTGTGCATTACCCCAGCTCCTGCAAATAAAACTGCGGCTAGCATAGCCCCCTCTTCTTGTCCGGTTAATCCAATAGATAATTTTTCTTGTGCGTATAGCTGTGCTAACTGCAATATCTGTTCGAAACTAATGTCTATAACTACACCCGCAGCTATACCTACAAGAGCTCTTTTTGTTACCATGGAGCGAATAGTAGCCTTAAATGCTTCGGTAAGAGCGACTTTTCCCAAAGTCGAACCGGCAGTTAACGCAGCCCCACCACTGCCAAATGTAAATATACTAATAACTACAGTTCCAATTGCAGCTGCCCCTTGGAAAAATGGATTTTGCCACACGGCACAGCCACTTATCCAGCTGACCTTATCCTTGATCAAGCCCATTAGTCCGGTTAACTTTCCGTCCACTGCGGTTCTATCACGTGTGAGCAGGTTCTTGCTAGTGCTGAATTTTCCAGTGGTTGCAAACTGGTAATTTGTAGAATTTGCAAAATTGCCCATTACAGCGTCCGAAGTAGTTACCCTGGCAAGCAGAGCCCCGACTAAATCTGCAGAGGCCTCACCTTTTCGCTGCCCATCGTCGGCGCTGATGAATGCAAAGCTCGCCCTCATTAGCTGGATAGAGGTAAACGCTCTTGCAATAGTGACCGCCATGCTTAGCTTATTTTTTACGGCACAAATTTTATCTGCCGGGTCAGCTACGTTTAGGAGTCCTTTTACAAAACCAAATCCTTGCGTTAAAGCATTGGCGCCTTCAAGTGTACTTAAAGCGTTTGGAGCATAACCTGTTTTTATTTCATCAGTATGCTTAGCTAGACCTGGGGCATCAGCTTTGTCACCACCTTCAGCGAAGTGTTCCCTGCCTTCTGCAAACAACTCATCTCCTTCCTCGAGTCCTTGTTCTTGGACTTCTCTGCCTGCTTTTGTTGCATCATCAACGTTATCTGCGTCTTCACCGTCAGGGGCTCTCGTTCTAGTGTCTAGTTCGTCTTCACCTTGTGTGGCGTTAAACATTCTCTTATTAGTTTCTACTTCAGCATCTTCGGCATCACCCGGTAGTCTTTTTACGATTGACTGCCTAGATACAACGCCGTAGCGCTTGTAAAAAGCTTCCATTCTGGCAGACTTCCATCTTGCCGATCTGGTCGGTTGACCAAAAATACTCCATCTTCTGTCCAGGAATTCAGATATCTCGTCGTCGACTGCTCCTACAGAAGTTGGCGCATATGTTCCGTCTGGTCTTCTTATAGCATCAATCTTGTTGGGCTCTTCGGGGTTAAATACAAAGTTATAACCTCTGGCTTCCATTTCCTTAATGACCTGACTGCCACGTCTTCCATCTATGCTAAATCGGTCCGTGAATTTTGCGAATTTCGACCTCCTGTAGCGTGCCTGATGACTGGCCTCCAGAGACCCCATTTTATCGGTCATTAGGGTCGACAAGTGAGTCATTATAAACGATGGTCCTGAAAGGAAAATACCAATAAACCCTAGGGTTACTCCTACTCCACCGACTCCTAAGCCCAACTTTTTTCTGTTAGCAATAACCCTTTGCTTTATAGATTTCCGTTCACCGTCCCCTGTGTAGTTTAAATCTTTGTGAGAATCGTTGCTATCTCTACCGATAGATTGTTCATTCCTCGATGTGGAGGTGTCCTGCCCGTCGTTCGTCGAAGCATTAGCTTCCTTAGCGGCAACGGCGTTTTTTGGGTCGTTTGCATATGCCTCGAGCTGATCGATGCCTGCATCTACAGATTCGTCAGTTGGCATAGCTCTATTAGCAGGGTTTAATTCATCATCCTGCTTGTCTTCCGGTCTGGTGTCTAGATCACTACGCGCCATCAAGGATCTCTCGTTTTTATTTATTGAATTTGTACAGTATCATTATACCCTGTTTGATTTAAATCCACTTGTGCTTGTTGACCCTGTTGCTCCATGCGTTTTACCTCTTCTGGATTGGTTGTGATTAGGCTGGTTTCAGTTGGGCTGGCAACAACCTGGATGTGAACATGGTTAGAGCCGGCAAAGAACAAACCTTGTCCCACAGGGAATTGACTAAGTCTCTTCTTCTCTTCGCTAGTCAGCTTGAAGGTATTGGCTAGCACATCAACTGCCGAAGACGATTGCTTCAGCAGAATTTGCATACTTGCATTTGCAACGATTGCTCGTCCCATACGTGAACCCATAAAATCTTCTACGTCTTGAGTTATAGTGGTTATTCCAAGGTTATACTTACGTGCTCGCTTGGCTAGTGAGAACAAGAAATTTGCACTGTCTTCGTATTTCATAAGTTGCCAAGCTTCATCAACAACCAAAATTCGTTTTTTCTTATCACTTTTAGTTTTATTCCAAATAAAGTTCAAAACAATGTACATTGCGACTGGTCTTAGTTCATCTTCGAGATCTCGGATGTTAAAAACAACCAGTGGATTATTGATGTCTATGTTGCTTTGCTGTGAAAATATCCCAGCGAAGGTCCCAGTAGTGTACTTGCGCAATCTTTGAGCAAGCTGAGGACCGGTACCCCCCATATGAAGCAAAGTGTCATAAAGGTCATTTATAGTCGGCGCTGGAGATCTATGAGTCAGTGGATCATTGGTTATGCCTGCTTTGGCGTAGGTTTCAATCAGTGCAGCGTCTAGGTCGGACTCTTCGACCGGACTTAAAGCTGGAGCAATCATTTGATTCCCAGAATTAGCCATTTGTGCTTGTGCGCCACCCATCATAAGCCTGAGCAGGCCATGCAAAGTTATCAGGTTACTACGCAAGGCATTATCGGCTTCCTCGTCATCAGTTACTTGTGGTAGGTCAAATGGATTAATTCTAGTGGAGCTGTTTAGGCTCAAGCGAACATATGCTCCACCTACGGCGTCGGCCATGCGCTGGTATTCGTTTTCAGGGTCAATGATAAATACTTCAGTGCCAAACATCATACTTCTCAGGGCCTCTAACTTGACGGTGAAGCTCTTACCAGCACCGGACTTTGCAAACACTACACTGTTGCCATTTTCTAGCGAAAATCTGTCGAATATAACCAGACCGGAGTTGTGCATATTTATCCCATACAAAATTCCATTGTCTTGCGTTAAGTCGGCACTGGTGAATGGGAAGCTGGTGCTTATAGCACCGGTATTCATATTCCTTCTAATCTGTAGTTGATCGGTAAATTGTGGGATTGTAGAGTTTAGGCCCTGCTCCTGTTGGGCGCTTGCCGGTTTACTGTAAACAAGCTGTTGGCCCAAAACACTCTCTACCTTATGGGATACAAATTCCATTTCTTCGTCAGAACTAGCGTAAATTGTAAAGTACAGGCCGAATCGGAAAAATCTCTCCTCTCCAACCTGTAGTTTGTCTCTTAGCTCCTCGGCATCTTGGATAGCTGATTGTTTGCCTGGATCTCTAACTTTTCCTTTTTCGGCGTCGATTTGTATACCCGCTTCAAGCTGACCTACTTTTTTTCGAAGATTTTCTAGCACTACTTGACTCTCGACTGGGTAAATAAATATCGATAAATCCAGAACCTCGTCCAAGTTAATCATACTGGAGAGCCATCCTGTAAATATCTGTCTAGGGTAACCATAGACATAGTAGGTTCTACCTAATCTTGTGCCGATTTTGAACTGTGCGCTTTCAAATTCTAGAGAAGCAGGAGCTATGAAATCGCGAAGAGCTGTAATGCCCTTTTGAAAAGCTGCTTGTACTTCTTGTTGTTCGCGCTGTGCTTGAGCTTGAGCGGCTGCAACTGGGTCTTCTTTTTGTTTCTTTCCTAATGCCATTATTTGTAAACCCTCATCCTAAATATCCATCTCTCGTTCTAGTTGTGGTTGAGCTGCTTCGCCTTCGCCTTTGGTAACGACAGGTGCGTCCATATCCTTAAAAGTTCGAAGCTTCTGCCGGGTAGCTGTATCAGGATTGTATGCATCGTAGTAAAGTTCAATTAGTTCTTGAGTATCAAGCGGGACACTTTGTACCCCACACTGTTGCAGACCTGCCATAACTGCCTGGATACGGTTTCGGAGCTCAGTCTTACCCCCTTCTAGAGCTTGCTCATTAATGACAACTCGCTCTTCTTTTTTACCAAGTATGTTGGTGAAAAAACCTTTGGTAGCCTGAACAGCCGCTTGAGCATCGGCTGACTTAAAGTAAGGAATAATTATATAGAATCTCTTATCCATGATATTGGTTTGCATTGAGATGTTTGACATGAAGGTAATGTAATCTTCCATCAAAAGCGCAAGTAACATATTGTCGTGTTCGCTTCTTATGCGATCCATTTTTTCAATATAAGGTCTCATATCGACCTTTGAGCTTCTGACAAAAATCTGAATCGGAAAGTACAGTGAATTTAAGAACCCTTGATAACTGAACTCTACCGCCTCACGTTCTTCACCACTCATTAAATCGAAGTTGATGCTCTGACAAGCAATTACAGCCCTAAAACTCCCATCATTCATAATGACTATTCCGTCTCTTACTTCAGCTATCTGGAGTGTGTTCTGAGTACTGTTTGGATTAGATGGAGGTGGAGGTGTTGGTTGTTGCTGTCCTGGCATAGCACCAACCTGAGTTGTCGCCTGCATTCCTGGATTTGTGTTTGGTGCTTGTTGATCTGGATTCATTAACTTTTCCCACCGGACTCACTAGTGCAATGAAATTACAACTTCATCATCCGCTGGGTCATCGTCCTTTTTATGCCCTTGGCGCTGAATAGTCTCAACGTCTAAGTCGTTGTTGTATACGTACTTAAGCATATCAGGTTTCGTCTCTGTTGTCATTGATTGATTTTGGGTTGTTGGTTCAGGTTTTGGTAGTATCTCGGGCTCTTTCTTTTTCGAAAAAGGATCGACCTTACGAATGTGCGAAGTTTGTAACTTATCTCGACGTTGTTTTTCGTGGACTTTTTCCAATAAAGCAGACTCATCTAGGGGTTTATCGTCCGAGGAGGTGGTTTGACTACTTGAAATAGGCTGTGATTGACCAGGATGTATTACTGAACTAGCGCCGAATGTAGCCAAGCTTGGGTCTGACGGGGCTTGTTTTTGGTGCATAAACCAGAAGTCTTCTTGTTTACCGTTGTCACCTTTGTGTTGAAGACGCTTCAATTTCTGATTGTTTGATTCTGGTTCTTCAGAGCCTTGCGAATCTTCTCTTGCGTTCTCGATAAGCTTACGAGCTTCCGACTTATGCTTGGCTTCTGATTCCTGAATTTTGCTATCGAACTGTTTGGCTATAACTCCACTGTTCTCGTCCATAACATCATCTGGGTTGTCGGTGATAGTAACACTGGTTTGTTCAGTTACATTCCCACTAACAAGTCTGTCGCTGGGTTCTACGGTACTTCCACTATAGTTTTTCACAGCCCAACCTCGACTATCCACCATTGTTGCCAGTGCACTCAGTCTGTTACGGACCTCGCCCTGTGACAGACCATCTGTAAAGTTGCGTGCAACTTGTTTGGGTACAGTAATTTCGACAAGATGCTTCATACCAGTTTGATCCCAAATACGTCTTCTAGGCTTAATCAGAAATCTGATGCGTGCTGCCAACCAAAGCTCAGTCGGTTGTTCTTTACTCCAGGGAAAAGTTAGGAAACCGAATACAATCATCGGCAAACCGAATATAGGGGTTAAAAAGGCTAGATTCTTGGTCAACAAGATGAAAACTAAATAGCCACAGACAGCAGTCAGGCCGCCGAATACGAATTGTTTGAAACTTAGTGGGCCTAAGAACTTGTCATCGGCCTCCACGTCTTGAGGAACTTTGTATGTTGCCATTTCATAAGCATTATAACACCTGTAAAAGCATTAAAAAATAGCTTCTGAAAATTACCAACGTGCTTCTATAGCGGCATTTACAGCATCAAGCTTGGCTTTCTTTTTAGCGTGTCTATCCTGTTTTTTATGGTGTCTTTTTACATCTTTATGTAGTGGCTCAAGAAATTCTTCGTGGGCCTTCTCGTGTCTCTTAACACTACGGCTTTGTCTAAAGCTCAAATCCCTCTGTCTTACGGCGTGTGCTCTTGTACGTTCCAGTCCTTTTTCACGCCATTCCTTTTTAGCCTCAACAATCTTATCTCGGGTTTTTCTTTGTCTTCTAGTTGTTGGTCTTAAATCATCTGCTACATAAGGTCTTTTACCGGCTGCTGCTGTTTGCGCCTGCGTGTATTCATCAACAGCACCATTGCTAGTGTCAGTCGCTATGTCTGCATGACTACTTGGAGCAGCTCTACTAATCGTATCAGTTAAATGCCATGTGGTTACGGCGTCTTTTTCTGCTTCTTCAGCTTTGACACGAGCTCTGTTGACGGTGTGAGTTAAGATGAAACTTCTTAAGTTTAGCAATCCTCTAGGCTGTCTTCCACTGTAAGCCTCAAAGTCAGTGGGTTCTCTGTGAATCATCTCTGCAAAGTTTGGTACGGTGTTGTCGGGGTCTGTAGGATCAACTGTAGTTAGCTCTACAATTCTGTTTAGGCCGGGTACCGACGGAATGTGTGCATCAACCTTTATTTCACGATGAATATCAGGAACAACTGTAGAGTTATTTACCCCAACTCTTGCCCCACCATTAATAGGTGTAGTGTGATCAAGTGCCGCATCAATTCTAGCCGCTTGTTCAGGTGTGTGGTTGTAGGTTGGTGTACGACCTGGCATAGTATCTATATACTAACATAAAATTACAGAAAAAGCAATAGCATTATGTAAAAATCTATGCGCCGCCGTCGCCTCCAGGCATTTGGCCACTTCTTCGCATTTCTTCCATCTGTTGCTGCGACATCGCGTTAGTTTTTCTGACGTAGGAGTCACTACCTTCGGAACGAGCAAATTCCATTTCACTCTGTACGGTTCTTGGCTCGTTAACATACGTAACGACCTTTTCTGTTCTCATAGTCGGTCTTCCATCTGGGCCTACTTCAGGGTTGCCAGTTGCATCTACGACATACTGGTCAACAAGCTTCCTGCGCTTAAGTCTATCAGTACGATTTCCATTCTCGTCCAACAAGACTTCCTCTAACTTTACTGCACCCTTAGTCTTTACTATTTCTTGTTCGGTTATAGTTTCATCGAATACGGCAACATTTTCCGGAGAGAAGTAAGCTACCTGTTGTTTTGCGTTATTAATCTCTGCTAATTTGTAATTTCTCCTGTCTGTAGCGACCTTAAGTTCGTTTTGAAGCTTAACGTTTGTTGGGTCGCTCTGTGCTGCAGCAAGCGCAACCTCGTACTGCTCATCGGCTTCATCGAACTGCATTTTGAGTGCTTGAGCATTATTTCTAACTGATGTCGCATGGCCTCCCCATATTTGTGCTGAGCTTTTGCCTTCGTAGCCTTTCTGTAGTAGGCGTTTCTTAACATCGTTCATTACCTGGATCTTTTCGTCTGGTGATGCCCCTATAATTTGACCCATGGCTGCTAAGCCCTCACCATAACTATAATTAGCCAAGTCTCCACGTCCTGCTTGCTCGGCCTTGCCTCTTGCGGCATTGTATACGTACGCTCCAAGCTGCATATCTCCTTCTACTGCCTCGCCTATTGATTCAAGCATTTCGTCTGGTCCACCTCTGAACGAAGTCTTCGACCCAGCTTGCGCAATAACTGCTTGTGCGTCGAACACCTCTTGACCGACTCTTCTGGCAGCTGCAACACTTCTTCTTGCGCCATCTCTGGCATCTTCTTCTGAATATTTCTGCATAGTTTTTCCGTTTTCATCATAAATAAGGTTACCTTGTTCGTCAGTTTTTTGAAGTCCAGCTAGGTATTCGTATGCTGCTTGTTCACTTCCCCTGGCGAGGCGTCCAGCTGCCCCAAAGTCATCGTTTGCTATAACTGCCTGAAGTGCAAAGTCATCATTAGCTTTCTTAATCTTTTCTAATTTTATATCGGTCAGGCCCGAGTCTAGTCCAGCTTTGGACATTCCAAACCCGAATCCACCTTCTGTGATTGCTCTTTTTCTAGCACTGTGTTCAAGTGTTCTTCTGTTCATTGCCGTTGCAAATTTACCGGTGCCTTTATACCTCTCACCTAAACTTGCTTGTTCGCGCGCATGTTTGGAAAGTTCAGCGCGCTTTTTACGACTTCTGTCGAATATACCCTTGCTTTTGTCATTTACCATTCCGGCTATATTCGCGAATACTCCACCTGCGTATTTAAATGCCGCTGGTATAAAGAAGTATGGTCCTACAACTGCCACGAGCTTTATTATAGTTCCCACGACGGGGTCGGCGTTACCTGCATCACCAACTACCAAAGCAAAAACTCTACCGGTTGTAATCAAGGCCATGATAAGAGGAAACAATATTAAAAGCTTCCAAAAAGCTGTCCACCAGAACTTCCATGGTTTATCATTCCCCGGGAAAATCCACGCCAATATGGCGAGAGGACTAACAAGCATCAAGAAAATTATTGCCATTTCCCTGAAGGCTAATAAAGTAAAAATAATTAGTAATGATAAAGCCACTAAGCCTACAGTAATGCCCAAAGTTATCCAAGTAACAGAACCTATTACTGAAGCCACTCCGGCGCCTACTGAAGTGCCAACTGCAGTTCCACGCGCTAAGAAGTAAGCAAGGATTACACCAGCAGTTGCTACCGTACCGCCTGTTCCAGGGTCAAAAATGTCTCTCAGAGTCAGGTTAGACAGTCCACCCCACGGGGCTGCAATTATCCCCGCAATTCCTTGACCTAACAGGTTTACTAACTCAATTAAAAACGTACAAATATAAAAAGAAAGAGCGATGAATATTATAGCTGCCAACATCCTAGGCAGTGCCCTTTTAACGGTGTAGGCGTCTAAGAACTGAAAGCCCAGGGCTGTACCTATGACCATAATAAGCATGGTCGGAATTAAGAGGATGAACGCCAAATCTCTAATATTTGCCCATGCATCCTGAATTTTTGCATCATTGTAGTAAGCATTTTCTACCCTAAGCAAGCTGATTATTTTGTCGTCTAACCAGCCTAGAGCTTGATCGCCTGCCCACAACAAAGGACAAAGTACAAAGTTGAATGCAAATTCAGTACCTTCACAGCTTCTGTCAGGCCCTTCATTGACACCGGTGCCAACTGCTCCCTGACCTGCTTGAATCGAACGATTATCAACATCACCAATAACTACTTGTCTTCTGGAAGTTTCCACACACTCATCAAGGCTATCAAGTTCGCTATCGCTTTGCTCTATAAGCTCGGCTGTAGTATCTCCAGTTACTTCAACCACTGTTTCTTTACAATCATCACTACTATCAGGTAAAAAATCGTTTCTGCCTTGTTGTTGAATATAAACCTCGTTGGTAACTACGTGCTGCAATGTACCTGCATCAATCCACACCAATTCAATCCTTGAGTTACTAGTTGCGTTTAGGGTTAGGGAGTCATCAGTCTCATCACAATTACCAGTTCTTGGATCCTTGGTTTTTGTATGTAGTCTAGCGTTTCCTACTTTATTGGTATCTTCAACATCACTAGTATCAAAATCTTTTACTTCGCTTACACAGTCTCCTTGTACTCCATCCAATTTGTAGTTTAAGTCTCCATCATACGGATTTATGTCTATGTATAAGTCGTCACCAATCTGTATGGTCGCAATATTAACCCAAGCACCAGTTGCAGCAAGAGTAATCTGCGGGAATATAATATTAAAGGCAGTAGTCAGTAGTAGCCCACCTGCCAACACTATTAATAAAGGTTTTTTTATGTATCGAAACAGCATCATAACTTTTATGCTAACTATAACAGAATCATAGTAATTTTGCTCGCTGTTTATCTCTTTGCTAAAACGTAGTATCATGACTAGTGAAAAGCTCGCATTTTTATGAAAATTCTAAAACACACACTTTTTGTTATAGTTGCCTCCTTGGGGGTCATACAACTGCACTTAGCACTAAGCACCGGCGTGGCGTCAGCAGATACAGATTCAGTGGTTTGTCAGCCAGGCTACGTTACGAACCCAACAGATCCAACCTCATGCGTTACTCCCGAACGTGCATGTGAAATTACTGATGGTGTTTGGGTTGAGATACCTTCGCCTCCTAATGAAAATCGAGGTTCGAGCTTTGCTTGTGATTGCCCTGGCAACAACGTATTGCTGAATAGTGGGTGCGTCAGCCAAGCCGAGCGTGATTGTGTTAACTCTGATGGCGAATGGGTTGAGATACCTTCGCCTCCTAATGAAAATCGAGGTTCGAGCTTTGCTTGTGATTGCCCGGGAGATGAAGTGCTTGTAAATGGTAGGTGTGAAGTGCCAACTTCAGATAGTGGAAGCACAGGCACAACAGGTGGCCAGGCTGATACTGGTGGTAGGGCTAGTCTGGCATCAAATGATCCGACTGCGAATTGTGAACCACCTAATGGTGATCCCCTGGACTCAGAGAACTGCAGGATAATCGGGATAATTGTTGATGCTATAAATATCCTTTCTGGGTTAGCAGGACTGGCAATCGTTGCCTCTCTAGTTATTGCTGGTTATCAGTACATGACAGCTAGAGATAATGCTGGACAGATACAAAAAGCAAAAACTCGTATAATCTGGGCCCTCAGTGCTCTGGCGTTATTCATATTTATGTACGCAATATTGAACTTCTTGGTTCCTGGGGGTGTATTGTAATGCTTAAAAAATTCGTCCACGTTTTAATTGTCTTTACGCTTTTAACTTTTGGCATCCAAATACTAACCAGTCAGAACGTGTCTGCTGCTGACGGAGGTGACGACTGTGGTAGTAGAACTTTTTTGGGCTTCCTGCCTGCGTGGGATAAGTATTTAGCCCATGAAGAAGTAAACCACAGGTGTACTCCAGTCATAAACGGCGCCGAGGCTGCATTGCCTATCGGAATAGCAATTCTTGAAGCAGCTATCAGGTTAGGTGGATTAGTCGCAGTTGTAATGATTATCGTAGGATCGTTTAGATTTATAACCTCTCAAGGAAACCCCGAAAATGCCGCTGCTGCTAGAAAGACTATCATTAATTCCTTGGTTGGGTTGGTGATAGTAATAATATCAACCTCCGTTGTAAGTTTTTTGGGGACCACGCTATCTGAGTCTAGTGGCGATTCCAGCTATCTAAATTATAGTAAGGAAATATCGTGAATATATTAACTAGATTAGCTCAGATTAATATTGGCGAGGATGAATTAAGGATACCCACCACGGAACCGAACGAGTCCACTATTACCACAGTAATGAGTTATGTGTTTGCAATTGCAGGGGGTGTGGCATTAATCGTGATTATAGTAGCCGGCATACAGTTCATGCTGAGTCGTGGCGATCCCCAAAAAGCAGCAGCTGCACGAGCCACAGTTATTTATGCAGCTATTGGTCTAGTAGTTGCTACCCTCGCGTTCAGTATAGTTAGATTTGTTGTAGGATCTCTATGATAAATATTAGAAATATACTACTCTCGATTATCACCCCCCTTATTTTTGTATTGGTATTGTTGCCGGCGTCCACAAGCGCATTCGATCCAATTGATGAGAGCTGTAATAATATACCTGACACTTCTCAGAGATCTGAGTCTGAGGTGTGCAGTGAAGCAATGGATCCAGAAGACCCTATTACGGGTACAGATGGAGTTATACTTAAGATTGCGGATGTTTTAGCGATTATCGCAGGTATTATAGCTGTAATAGTTATTATTATCGCAGGGATGACTATGATGACATCCAGTGGAGATGCCACTAAAATTAAAAACAGTAGAAACGCAATTATTTACTCAATTGTTGGGGTAATTGTTGTTGTGTTAGCTAGAAGTATCGTAATATTCATAATTAATCAAACAGGATAATTTCATGGTCTTAACAAAAAAATTAAACATATTAATCACAGTAGCGTTAGCGCTAATTTCAATTATCAGCATAACAGTCGCTAATCCATCGTTAACTAGCGCAGCCTCTGCAAAAGATGCTGTATGTAAGTCACTGGGCGCGACAGATGAAGACACCACAAGTGGTGATTGTAGTGGAGGTGGGACTAAGATTAATGATGTACTTAAGATTGTGCTAAATATACTCTCGTTTGTCGCAGGTGTTATAGCAGTGATCATGATTATTATTTCAGGCATAAAGTTTATTACTTCACAGGGTGACTCTGGTTCGATAGCGTCTGCCAGGACAACCGTTATCTATGCCATTGTGGGCGTGGTTATAGTTCTAGTGTCTCAAGTGATCGTTAGGTTAGTATTGACGGAGGCAGCCCAACTACAGGAACCAGGTTCCGGCTCCAGTACGTCCGCACCTAGTGGAGGTGGCAGTGAACCTACGTGCGTAGAACCAGGTCAAGTTGGTGGTGGAATTCCATGTGAATAATTGGGTTGCTTTGAGCTATTGTTCATAGACCTGAGCTATGGTATAAACATAAGTAGATAACTATAAGGAATAAATATGTCTAAACTAAAAAGAATAATTTTAACTATCGCAGCTAGCTTAGGCTTGCTAGCACCTGCAGCTATGCCAGCTACAGTATTTGCCGCAGACCCAGCAGATCCAGAAACTACAGCACCTAGTATCCAGGATGGTTTATGTCAGGGTGCAGAACTGATGGTCGGTGCCGATTGTACGGATGTAACCGAAGCAAATGCAGCTAAAGGCGTAAACGACATCATTACTACCGTCATCAACATCTTCTCTATCGTTGTCGGTGTCATTGCAGTCATTATGATTATTGTTGGTGGTCTTAAGTACATCACATCTGGTGGCGACTCTGGAAACATCACAGGAGCAAAGAATACCATTCTATACGCAATCGTAGGTCTTGTAGTAGTAGCCTTAGCACAAATTATCGTAAGGTTTGTTTTGACAGAGACTGGTGATTTGGGCGCTCCTGAAGATCCGGGGATTTAAGCTATCCTAAACTCCTAGAAAGCAAAAAGTAGTAGGCGACCAGATGGTTGCCTACTCTTAATTTGTGTGGTAAAAACGTAAGGTAGAGTAATAGAGAAGGTAATAGTATGTCTAAACTAAAAAGAATAATTTTAACTATCGCAGCTAGCTTAGGCTTGCTAGCACCTGCAGCTATGCCAGCTACAGTATTTGCTCAGCCAAGTATTCAAGAAGGTCTGTGTCAGGGTGCTGAACTGATGGTCGGTGCCACATGTCAGCAGGTATCGGACGCGGACGCTGCAGGTGGGGTCAATGAAGTTATAGAAACCGTCATCAACATCTTCTCTATCGTTGTCGGTGTCATTGCAGTCATTATGATTATTGTTGGTGGTCTTAAGTACATCACATCTGGTGGCGACTCTGGAAACATCACAGGAGCAAAGAATACCATTCTATACGCAATCGTAGGTCTTGTAGTAGTAGCCTTAGCACAAATTATCGTAAGGTTTGTTTTGACAGAGACTGGTGATTTGGGCAGTGGTAGTAGCGGTGGTGGTACAGGCGGGATATAACCACACCAATCTCTTGGACTAAATAACGAAACCTCTGGCTTTTAAACCAGAGGTTTCTTAACTAAACAGTGTTTGTTTTACTAATTGATTTGAATCTTCTTAACAGTATCTTGTTTGACTTTAGTGAAACTAATAGTCAAAACACCATCTTTAAGCTCTGCCTCAATCTCATCTTCTTTAACAGGAACAGGCAACGCAATACTTCTACTGAATTCGCCCCAATAACATTCTTGTACGAAGTAGTTTTCTACTCCAGACTCTTCCCCTGCAGATAGCGTTCCACGAATACTTAAAGTATTATCAGCGATACTAACGTCTAGATCACTCTTGTTGACTCCCGCTGTTCTTGCTTTAACGATCAGTTTTTCTCGAGTTTCATATACGTCAACTGCAAGCTGTCCTGGAACAGCTTCTTCCTCATCCCATTCATCTGTCGGAGCTTCAGCGTCCTCCATTTCCATAGGTGCGTCTTGTTGTGGCTGATCGCCTAGGTCCGCCTCTTCACCCAAAAAAGCAGCAGTTAGCTCATCTTCCATTAATAAATCATCGTCGCGCGATTTTCTCGCCATAATGGGATTTCCCTCCTTAAAATAGTCTTGAATACAGATTTTGTCTCGCTAAACTTCTGTATTCTGGGCGTTTTTATGTTAAAAACAGTATAACGGACAGTTTGCAAGAAGGGCAAGTTTTGGACGCAATATTTACAACACAATAAACACAACATGACTATATTTGATAGCATAATTGGAATTGTTGCACCCCATATATGCTTGGGGTGCTACTCAGAAGGTTCTGAACTTTGCACTGATTGCATAGACGACTATTTTCAGCCTATGCAACCAAAATGTGCCGGTTGTTTTAAGCTATCTGATGATTTTAAAGTGTGTGAGTCATGCAAAAATTGGTTGCCACTAGCACATGTAACGATAGCAACGAGTTACGAAGGCATGTATGAAACCTTGCTCAAAAACTATAAGTTTAAGTTTCGTCGTCAGAATGCTCGTTCAATAGCAGAGACAATGACCAGAAGTATAGACAGCCATAGGTATTCAAATTATTTACTTTGCCCTATCCCAACGGCACCAGCTCGCGTTAGGTTGCGTGGGTTTGATCACGCCAAGCTAATAACAAAACATCTAGGTGATAATTTGAGATTAAACAGAGGAAACTTCTTAGGAAGAAACAGTAACGTCAGACAGTTGGGGTCGAGCAGAAAACAACGCATAGAGCATATGAAGAGCGAGTTTTACATCAAGGATTCGGTTAAAGGTAAAAGAGTTCTTGTTGTAGATGACGTTATGACATCCGGTGCGACACTAGCAGCCGCTGCAAAAGTTCTTAAAGCAGCTGGCGCTAAAGAAGTTTCCGCGGTAATATTTGCTAGACAAATTTACTAAAAACTAATTTTATCAACGGGAGCAAAATCATCTCTAAGCACTATTCCCTCCCCCTGAACCGTAACCATATTTTGCTGATTTATTAATTGTTCAGCGCTAAATCTTCGTGAAGCCACAGTAATGTAGCCGTTTCTTTGCGCAATATTGTAAATATCTCTGGTACTGTAGTTCTTTGTTTGGAAAAATTCTTGGTATGTTCTGTTTATAGAACTAAGGATTCCATCCGGTTGCCTAGAAATTATGTTGGCAACTAACACGCCCTCTTCTTTTAGCGCACTAGATAATCTTTCGGTTGCCTCCACCGTAGCTAAGTGAAACGGAATAGTTGCTGAGTTATAAGCATCGACGATGATTATGTCGTAGCTGTTAGTATTATCATTTAAAAATGTTCTACCATCTTCATAAACAACAGAAATTTTATCAGTATTTTTAAATCCAAAAAACTCTCTAGCAATATCATCTAAAGCAGGATCAATTTCAACTACAGTGATATGTGAGTCCGGATATTTTTGGCTAAGTAGTGTCGGAAGTGTATACGCGCCCCCTCCAATCATAAGGATATTGTCTTTTGGTACATCTAACTCGTCTATTATCGACAATATTTTGGTTGAGTAGCTCATCGCAGATTCTTCAGGGTAATCAGGATAAAATGCAGACTGAATCGTTTTGTCATCGGTTTTTAGTAGGTTAATGGTTTTACCGTTTCTCACTTCTTGGATAACTTGATATCTGGTGTATGCGCTGTCTTTGTCCAACAGAGTGTTAGCCGAAGAGCTTCCTGAAAATAGTAAGGCGAACGTAGTAAGCACCAGGATGATTCTCAAAGGAATCAATCGCTTAGTATCGGCTATAAAAGATGTCGCAAGCAATACAACTGCTAGAAACATGCTAATGTCTCTAGACCCAAAGTAGGAAAGCAAGAAGTATCCACTTAAAAAGACACCCATAATACTTCCAATTGCACCCGCTGCTTCAAGTCTCCCAATAGTTTCACCAGAGTTTTTTAATGACTGAACACGAATCTTAGCCAAGTGTGGTGAAATCATTCCGATTAGCATACTCGGGATACTAAAAAGGACGAAGGCTGCTAGTAGTGCGCTTATTCTTAAATCAAAATCACCCATTGCTATCAGCTCAAGAACAGGTTTGTGAAATAGGGACGACAACACAATAAGGACCGAAGCTACAATCAGCAACAGCGACAGATCGTCTTTTGGATTATCTTTGTCTGCCGCTTTACCACCAATCCAGTAACCGACAGATAGAGCGCCTAGTATCACACCTATCATGGCAGTCCAAACATATGTCGAAGTGCCAAAATAAGGTGCGATTAATCGGGCGCCAACAATCTCTAATATTAAAACACTTGCTCCTGTGAGCATTGCGATAATTTCGTAGCGCCAACTTTTTAGTTTTGTAAGTATCTTCATCATTAAAAATTTATGGCGGAGAGAGAGGGATGGCCGGTGAAAAACCGGCGGAACGAACTCCCGCGAGGGTTCGAACCACTTTCTGCAAAGAAAGTCAGAATTACCTAATGGTACTTCTGCCTCTCTGGCGGAGAGAGAGGGATTCGAACCCTCGAGGCGATTTCTCGCCTACACACTTTCCAGGCGTGCCAGTTCAACCACTCCTGCACCTCTCCTTACTCGCAGGGTGCGACTTAACTTCTCAAAATCACTCTTTGAGTAATTTTTCGCAGTTTGCTTCCTGCTCGCTTCAATTCTTCAAACAGCAAGCTTGGTTTGAAGAATTGGCTTTACTTGCACAGAACAAGTGTATCTTGTTGAACTATATACTTCAAAGTGATTGCCGTGTTCTATTTCGAGAATCCTCTCTCGAATTTTAAATCGGCTACAAATATACAGAATATATTATTTTTTCAATTCTTATGCTTGTGTTATCTGTTGTAACAGATGTAAAATAGTACTAAATGTCAGTCATTCAAATTGATGAAGTTTCCAAGCTATACGGCTTCGGTGACGCGACTACTGTCGCGCTCGACGAAGTTAGTTTGACAATTGAAAAAGGTGAATTCATCGCTGTTATGGGCCCTAGTGGTTCTGGTAAAACTACCCTGATGAATATTCTAGGCTTGCTGGATAAACCAACACACGGTGTTTATAAGTTAAACGGTCGTGATGTATCTAGGCTTTCAAAAATTCGGCAAGCAAAACAACGACGTGACAACATCGGATTTATCTTCCAGTCTTTCAATCTGCTTTCCAAACTTACCGTTATTGAAAACGTTGCTCTTCCTCTTGCCTACAAAGGCACTAGGAGTAAAAAGCGCTTAAAAACTGCCGAGCGAGTCTTAGAACAAGTTGGACTGGCAGATAGAGACTCCTACCTCCCGACACAGCTATCAGGTGGACAATTACAGCGAGCAGCCATTGCAAGAGCTCTAGTCAATAACCCAAGCATAATCATCGCCGATGAACCAACCGGAAACCTAGACAGTGTTTCTGCTCGAGTAGTAATGGAGTTATTGAGTGAAGTTCACAAACTGGGTAATACGGTAATTATGGTTACCCATAACCCTTCGCTTACCCGGTACGCAGACAGAATTATTTATATGCTCGATGGAAGTATTGTTTATGATGAATCAAGTGTGGTCGGCGACATACCGAGTCGTGTTCAAAGAGCAATTAACGCTCTTCGAAAATCTGATGACGATGAGAAATTGGCGAATGTCAGTGCCATGATGGAAACTATTCCTGACAGTTCCAAGACTCCCGAAAAGACTGACACTAAAAAGAAACGCAAAGCTGCCAAAAAAGCTCGCAAGGCCAGAGTGAAGAAAGCTAAGAAGTCAGAATCTAATGCCAAGGAGAAGTCGGAGGCTAAAAAATGATTGGCGAATACTTCAAGATGGCTCTGAATTCAATTAGGGCAGCAAAGTTCCGAAGTGGACTAACTATGTTTGGGATTATTGTTGGTGTTAGCTCGGTGGTGACAATTGTGTCGTTGGGTGAAGGTGTCAGGCAGCAAATCACAAACCAAGTCGGTGAATCAGGTGATTCACTAATTGTGGTGCGCCCGGGAAAACAAGCAGAAGCAAAAGTCATAAGCTTTGACTCAATTCGTTCGTTTACTCAGAATGCTGGTTCTTTGAGCGAAGAAGATTGGCGAGATACTGAAAAAGTAGAAGGTGTTGAATCAGTAGTGCCGGTTGGAATTATCAGTGGTGTCGCAAGCTATAACGGTCAAGACCATAACACGACTATCATTGCTAGTACATCCCGATTTCCTCTAGTTCTAAATCAACAGGTAGAATTTGGTTCATTCTTTACAGAGAACGACTCTAAAAAACGAGTTGCGATAATTGGTCGGCAGGTTGCAGAAGAACTATTTAAAGAAAACGTGCCAATCGGAAAACGCCTAACAATTAGGGGTAAAGAGTTCGTTGTCCAGGGTGTATTTGAGCAACAAAGCTCGGGTACATTTGCAGCCGTTAATGTAAATAACGCAGTTGTTCTGCCGTATGACGCAGCGCGTGATGTTGGTAGCAGTATCCAGCTCTTGCAACTTTTTGTAGAAACTGACAGTCCGGAATCCGTGGAGCCTGTAGCAGAAGATGTAAGGGAGAGTCTAAAAGCAAACCACGCTGGTCAAGAAGATTTCTCTGTGCTAGAAAAAGAAGAGGCTCTGGAAGTAACAAACGAAGTATTCTATCAGCTTACCGTGTTTATCGCAGGAGTTGCTTTCATTTCCTTTATTGTTGGCGGGATTGGAATTATGAACATTATGTTCGCAACCGTCAGCGAACGAACAAGAGAAGTTGGTATCAGGAAGGCTGTAGGTGCGACCAACGGTCAGATACTCGGACAGTTTGTTATGGAAGCTGTAGTGCTAAGTGTCCTGGGGGGATTTTTCGGGGTTTTAATATCTTACATTGCTAATGGAATATTACGAGCCACTACCGACTTACAGCCAGTCATTACTCTGGACATAGCGCTGATCGTATTTGGATTATCGGCTGCAACTGGAATTATCTCGGGAATCTTGCCGGCAGCTCAGGCAGCACGCAAAGATCCGATTACTGCCTTGCGCAATGAGAATTGATAACTGATACTAAATGCATGACTTTGCGGAGATTCAATAATTTTCTTTCAGTTGTTGTCGTGTTGTTGGGTTTGTACATTTTTCTAACTCCACTTATCCCTAATATATTGTTCATGTTCAGAGATGATTCGCCAGAGGTCATCGCGCCGTATGGAGGCAACTTAGCTAAAGCTGTTGGTTCGGATTCCGATTCCCCTGTACCAGAAGAAAATAGAATTGTAATACCTGGGATTGGTCTAAACGAGCCAGTATACGAAAGCAATTCTATATCAATAATCAGTGATGGCGGTACTTGGCATAGGCCAAACTCAGTATCACCAACCGAAAATGGCAATAGTGTTATCGTTGGTCATAGATTTTTCGGCAGTACGGTGTCTACTTTTTATCATTTAGATAAACTCCAAGATAATGAATTGCTTGCAGTCTACTGGAATGGCGAAGAGCTTATGTACAAAGTTTCTGAGAAGAAAATCGTAGAAGCAGATGCCGTAGAGGTAGAGGCAGCAAGTAGTAAGCGAAAGCTAACTTTATATACTTGCCACCCTCTTTGGACATCTAAACAAAGATTAGTAATTATTGCGGAGCCGATAGAGCTGGATGGAGAGTCGGATGTTTAAATTCAAAGAATGGCATAGAACAGTTATTATAGTTTTGCTTATTGTTGCAGCCGTTGGTTTCATTATCTGGACTAATGGAAATTATTCAGCAAACTTCGTTGACAGCTTCTAGTCTTCGCCACGTTCTATTTTGCGTTGTTCGGGAGTTTCGTCAGGGCGTGAGTAATCATCCTCTAACCTCCAAGTCGTACCTAGCTCTGGAGTAGAAACTTCCAGTACATCACAGTCAGTTATTCCTTTTAGTCTGTGCTTTTGACCTAAGGCCGTGGTGTAGCCCTTGCCGTTTTCTAACTTGGTTTCTATAAGTTCACCTTGGCTATTTTCCCAAATCACAGAGGCTTCACCGTTCATTAAAAACCAACTCTCACTTTTTTGGTCATGGACTTGGAGACTCAGCCTTGCCCCCTCTTTAATGTGAAGCACTTTGCCCATATAAGGAGCATCTTCTGGGACCCAGTGAAGTTCATGGCCCCAGGGTTTTTCTACCCTTTTAACGTAAGAATCATTCTTGAATTCACTAGAGTCAAAAGTTGGCGCCTGACTCATACTGGGTGCCCTAGTTCATTTTTGAACTTTTCAATAATATCGTCATTACCCATGTCGATAGGGCTCGTTCCGTTCAGTAAGGCGGTGTAAACGCTGACAAAGTCCCCTAAAGTTATTGACCACAGCAGTTGTTCTAGACGAGTTTCGCCTTCGACTTCTACTCTGATTGGTGATGGCCAGCGTCCGCTTAAAAGCTTGTCGCTAAGCTCGAATCTTTTCTTGATTCGGTCATTGTCATAGCTAGAAAGCAAGTAGAAAATCTTATAAGGCTTATCTACTGGGTGTGATGACCAGCCGGTGAATTCATTGTGATTGAATTCCGGGAAAGTATACTCCCACGCTACGTTTTTGGCATTCTCGTTGAAGCCAATTTTCCATTTGTGGGCAGCTGGAGAAAGTGTTGGTCCGCTATAAATAACAACAGACGTACCTGCACACTCAAGCGCCAACTGTTTTGCTAAGTTTTGTTCAGTTGGCACATCCGGCTTCCAGCCATCAATCGCTTGCTTAACAAAATCAGCAGCTGCCTCAATTTCAGTGACAGCATTTTCTGCTTTCAATATCCCAAGTTGCTCACCTAGCAGGGTGAGACCTTTAAGGCCGTTAAACATACCGTATCTAGGTGGGCGAACCTCAGGCAATTTGATAAATGGATAGTTTTTGGATTTTGCAATTTCTTCTAGTTTGCCTCCAGCCGATATTGCAACAATGAAAGCACCTCTTTCTTCTGCTTGAGCTAGCGCAGATAGAGTTTCTTCGGTGTTGCCTGAAACGCTTGCAGCTATGAATAAAGTAGATGAGTCAACATACGGCGGTATGTCGTAGTCTTTTAGTATTTCAAACGGCAGAGTAAAGATTGGCCAGCTTTGAGCAACTATCGCCCATAAGGCCGAACCACCCATTCCAGCATGAACAATATTCGAGAACTTCTTATCGATAGCGGGCAGTTCATACGTTTGTTTAAGTTGTTCCCATTGTTTCCCAACCACACCTAATGCATCGTAGCTGTCTTTGCTGTGAATATATTTCAAATCGTCTAACATATTTGCCCCTTGTTTGTTATGGTCTATACTATAAACTAACAACTTGAAACATAACTAATCGAAGGTGGGCAAACTAATGTTCGGTCTGAACGATGACAATCAAAAATCTAATGATGATCCAGCAATGTTGGATAACGTAAAAGATTTAGCCTCACAACCAGCATCAGCTGTTGAACCACCAACTCCGGTAGCAGTCACGCCCGACCCTTCTTCTACAGCATCAGACCCTGTAGCTACGCCGGCAGAACCAGCTACTTCTGCTGACGACGCTACTCAACCAGCCACTGAACCACCAGTTGGTTTCAATATGCCTTCGGACACACCTTCAGTGGCAGATTCAGCAGTTTCACAGCAGCCAGCAACTCCAGAAACGGCTGCTACAAGACAGTCTACTGATGAAAATCCCGGACATATTGAACTGCCAGAAGGATTTACCAGTAATCCGATGACTGATAGTGGTTCACAGCAGGCAACAGGTAACGCTTCAGCAGATTTGCCTGCAGACGATACCACCTTATCTGATAACACAATCCCAGAACCTGCCACTACTGAGGTGTCGCCACCTTCAGAAACTCCTCAAATAAGCCAGCATACTACACCAATCACAAAGGTTTCCAGTGAACCAGCAAGAGAGCCTGAGCAAAACGATGTTACATCTCCTCCTGCACCAGTAATATCAGAGACTGATGCTTCCGAAGCGAATGGACAACCAAACGACCCCAAGGCCGTAGATCATGAAGGTTTGGCAGCAATCAAGAAAGAAGCTCTAGGACATCTTGAAGGATTGTCCGATCATATCGATGGTTCCCCAGAGGAAGTCTTTAAAAGCACGATGCAATTAATTCAGGCTAATGATAATCACACTCTGCTACAAAAGGCTTTAGACGCAGCGAAAAAAATTGAGGATGATAAGGTTCGTGCTCAAGCTATGCTTGATATAGTCAACGAAACAAATTACTTCTCCCAGAACAATTCAGACAGCTAGGTTTACTTGCTGGCGTAGTATTTTCGAGAACCTAGGTAACCTAGGGCCGTAATAGCTACTAGAGCAAACAGCACCACTTCCCCTGCACCGGTATTTGGAATTTCACCTTCATGGCCTGAGTTGCCACCAGTACTTTCGCCAGCGACAGACGAGTCACTTGCTAGTCTGTCGGTGTTTGGTTCGTCAGTACTTGCTGCTTCATCAGATACGGTACCGTCAGAATGGTTTTCGTGAGAACTATGGTCTTCTGAATCTGCACCGGACATCACCAAGTCATTTGGGTTATCCGAACTACCTTCTTCAAACGAGACTCCTCTGTCAGAACCCAGCTCATCACTGTCAAAATTTGGCAGATCAACATCGTCGCTGCTGCCTTCTACTAGCGCTGTCTCGCTGTCATCTCCAGATTCAGAGTCGATAAACGTTCGATAAATCCAACGACCACCTAGAAATAAAAGAACAATAACAGCAATTGTAATAAACAAACTTAGTAACGCCATAAACCACGCCATACCCGAGCGACGCTTGTTTTGATTAGCGTAATATTCTTCTAGTTCCGCAATGGTTGTTTTGTCCTTGCGCTTAAACAGTGGTGACATCTTGTTAACTCCTTGAAGATTCTTTCGCCCACCAAATCTATTGACAATATATTACGATAAAATCCATAAAATAGCAAACTTTTTAAAGAAGTGGGGAAAAATTATTGCCAAACTCTATGAAATCTTTGAGGTACTCCTGAGGTGCCTGCATATTCAACTACCTCATCTCTAGTCCCCACTAGAACTAATGGTAATTCATCATGGCGTTGTCTTTTAGGCACAAACTGTTGCCAGGTGCCGTCAATTACTAGTTCATCTTTCTGAAATTCCACGCTTATGAAATTATGGAAAAATAGACCCCTAGTTTCTATGAAATCCCTAACTCCGCTTAGCCTCCACTCTCTTTTCATTACGCGAGAGTCGATGTTTGAGCAGGCTTCTCGAACAATTGGTATTGCTGCCTGGGTGAACTGGTTACAATATGGTCTAGAGTGCATATTTCTAGTTATCATTCCAGGTTGTAGGGCAATAATCTCGTATGCTTTGCTGGCTTCAGAAGCTAAGAATTCTTTATTTTGTTCCGAAAGAAAAGTTGCTCCGTTCAACATTTAAGTTACATCATGTTCATGCCGCCTGTGGCAGCTGCTGAACTATCTTCTTTTTTGGGAACTTCAGCAACAAGAGCACCCATCGTCATGCTTGTTCCAGCTATTGATGAGGCATTTTGAACGGCTTGTTTGGTTACTAGAACGGGATCAACAACGCCTGCCTTTTTCATATCTACTAATTTGGCTGGCTTACTTACATCGACACCTTGACCAGCTTTGCCTGCTTTAACTTTGGGAAGCCACTCATCAGCGTTCAAACCGGAGTTCTCCATTAAGATTCTGAAAGGTTTTTCTAGCGCTCGAGCAAGCAGTTGTGCGCCAGCGTTTTCGGTCTCATCTTTGTTTGGTTTGATTTCGCTAGCCAGATTTACAAGTGTCACGCCTCCACCGGCGACAATTCCTTCATCTAATGCTGCTTTTACTGCAGCTACAGCATCATCTACACGGTATTTCTTTTCTTCAATCTCTGTTTCCGATGCTCCACCAACTTTTATTACGGCAACTTTTCCAGATAGTGATGCGCGTCGTTCTTTGAGTTCGCTTTTTTGGAAATCACTGGTCTGGACTTTAATGTTTTCTTCGATTTGTTGTAAGCGTTTCTTTAGGTCTATAGGATTGCCTGCGCCTTCAATGATCGTGGTGTCATCTTTAGTAACGATGACTTTTCTAGCACTTCCGACGATACTAGTGTCGGCATTCTCAAACGAAGTTCCTAGTTCGTCAGATATTACTGTTGCGCCAGTCAATACTGCTAAATCCTCTAGGACATTCTTGCGATTATCGCCCCATTTTGGTGCTTTGACGGCCACGGTATTAAACGCACCTTTTAGCTTGTTCAAAATAAGCATTGTTAATGCTTCGCCTTCAACGTCTTCAGCAATTAAAACCAAGTCTTTTTTACCAGCTTGAGCCAGGCTCTCTAGTAGTGGAGAAATTTCAGCTATGTTGCTGATTTTCTTGTCTGTAATTACGATTGCCGGCTTGCTAAACACAGCTTCCATGCGATCACCATCAGTTACCAAGTACGGGCTGATAAACCCTTTGTCGAAAGTTGAACCTTCCACCATTTCTTTTTCTAGTTCTAGGCTTTGGCCTTCTTCGACGGTTACGACACCATCTTTGCCGACTGCATCCATTACGTCAGCGATAAGTGTTCCTATTTCAGAGCTCCCTGCGCTGATAGTTGCGACTTCAGCTATTCGTTCTTTGTTGCCAGAGATATCCTCACTGATTTTTTCCAGTTTAGAGATAACTTCGTCAGCTGCTTTTTCTAGACCTTTTCTCAGAAGCATCGGATTATGACCAGCAGCAATCAATTTATTTGCCTCTGCCAATATGTGATAAGTCAGAACCGTTACGGTTGTTGTTCCGTCTCCCGCAACGTCGTTCATCTTGCTAGCCGCTTGTTTGATTAGTTCTGCACCCACTTTGTAGCCCAAAGTTTCGTCATCAACATCTTCGATATCTACGCCTTTAGCTACAGTTACTCCGTCGTGTGTAACCGTAGGTCCACCGTAACTTTTGCTAATCACGACATTGCGACCCTTAGGTCCCATAGTAGTTTTGACAGCTTCGTATAAAATTTGTGCACCACCCAATACTCTTCTGCGAGCATCTTCGTCATAAAAAACGCGCTTTGACACCGTAAACCTCCTAGTTAACAGTAGCGTAGATATTTTCGTTCTTGATTAGCAAGAACGATTCCCCGTCTACTTTTATATCTGTATTGCTATATCCACCGTAAATAATTTTGTCGCCAACTTTTACATCACGAACGACTGGACCTATAGCCACCACATTAGCAATTTTAGGCTTCTCTTCACTTCCGGCTGGCAAATAAAGTCCACTAGCCGTTTTGGATTGTGCTGCCTCCGCAGTCGCTACAACAAAATCAGCAAGCGGAGTAATTGGAATTTTAGACATATCAACTCTCCCCTATAAATAATTCTAGCACTCATAGTACATGAGTGCTAGTACAGTGGTCAAGGACGTCATTGTCTATTACTGAATTGAGCGTACGAAGTCAGCTGCTTGCCTGAAGTTGTGAGCGCGTGGCTGGAAGTTCCCTTTGCGATCAGGGGTTAGGGCAGTTCTTATTACTGACGGAACTGATACATCCGGTGCTTCAGGGCTGAATTCATTTCGTATTAAAACCTCGTCACCTACCGCAATTAGTCCTATGCTAAATGCTTTAGACAGTGCTTCTGCTGCAGGCTCTACTTTTTCGGGTGTGCAATCACTATCAAAAAGCACTCCGTCTAGTAATAAAACCCCTCCACCAATATCAGGAAAAACATAACCTGGGACAACTGTAACATCAGGTTTTTTCCCATTTTTTAACTTATCCTCAAGCTTATCTCTAACTTGCTTCCGTATATCATAATGAGGATTGAAGTGCTCGATCGGAGGATTTAGTAAATAGTCAGTATCTACAGCAGCTTTTATATGAACCTCTGGCTCACCTTCAGAAGACCTCGATGGTCTTTCTCGTTTCTGCCCAAGCCCTACTGCTATTGGAGCAATCCTTGCTCCAATAAAGTCATAAGTTAACACGCCACTTTCTGCTAAAGGTTCAGTTAACCAATCTGCACGTTGAATAGCAGGCACGATATCGTTGTGCCATCTGTTCATGTCATGAGTGCTGGTAACTACGTTAACCATGAGCATATTTTAGCACATTTTGTATCATTTTGCAACCTGTTTTTGCTTATTTAATCAGAGGTAGTAGAATGTATTCAGTATGTCGAAAATAAACACCAAAGTTCTAATGAGCGGAGCCGATTTCTTCGATGATGGATTTGCTATTAATGCTCACATGGACGATCAGGTTCCAGTGGATTTGGATCGAGCCATGCGCGAACATGCCGAGATTAAAAACTGTTTTGAACAAGCAGGAATTGAAGTTGTCAAAGTCGATGCTCCAGAAATCTGCCAAGACGGTGTTTACACAGCTAACTGGGGTTTAGTGCGTGGAAACAAGGTGGTAATGAGCAACTTGCCAAACAAACGTGAGGCAGAAGAGCCTTACGCTGAAGAAGCACTGAAAGCTCAAGGCTTGGAAATAGTAAAGCTACCCAAAGAGTATAAGTTCAGCGGTCAGGGTGATGCTCTGCCTTGCGGTAAGTACTTGTTTGTAGGAACCTCGTATAGAACAAGTGCCGAGGTTCACCCACTGCTTGCGCGTGAGTTAGGATTTGAGGTGATTGGAGTGCAAACTGTTCCACAGCTTGATGAAGAACGAAATCCAGTAACTAATCCTGTAACAGGTTGGCCCGATAGCTTTTTCTACGACCTAGATCTAGCATTAGCAGTCATTAAACCTGACTTAATCGCTTGGTGCCCTGATGCCTTCTTACCAGCCAGCCAAGAAAGAATCAGGAACATTACAGACCTAGATAAAATCGAGGTTAGTTTGGACGAAGCAATGCACGGTTTTGCTTGCAACTTGGTGTCGACAGGTGAATCTGTGGTTATGAGCGACAAAGCACCGGAGCTAAAAAGTGCACTAGAAGCCAGAGGGATAACTGTTTATTCACCACGAGTAACAGAGCTCCTCAAAGGTGGTGGATTCATTAGGTGTACTAGCCTAACTCTTGACAATTAGCTATAAATATAGTACAATGATACTATGGATAAGTACGACCCAGGAAAAGCTTTAGTAGAAGCGATTTTAAATAACGGGAGCAGCTACGAAGACCCTGCTACAGGAGAACTCTTGCCAAATAACGTGTTGCCGTCTACAACAGCAACATCACCAGGAGAGATTTCCGTCGACCAAGTAGCTAGAGTGTATTTCGGGCCTTTTACAGAGTCTTAATTATTTTTTTAGTGGTTTCGATTTCATCCCACGGGTGTTCTTCCCATGGATGTTCTGGGTCTTTTTTGCCACCTGAACCAACAGGTCGTTCAATTGTCTTTTCATGACCTTTACCGAGCAAAATTACAGTGTCGCCCTTTTTCGCAGTTTTTAGTGCGAACTTTAGCGCATCTGTTCTGTCTAGGATTTTGAACAAATCTCTGTCTAAAGTTTTGCCAGATTTCTCGGCACCAGATGCGATTTGGTTCATGATTTCATTTCCGTCAACATCACGGTCGTCTTCCTCGGTTACTACAACAATGTCAGAGTATTTTCCGGCAATTTCACCTTGGACTGCGCGCTTTGCTTCGTCACGACGTCCTGCAGAGCCGAACAAACTAATAAGCCTTCCCTTCACAACTGGCCGCAAGTCCATAAATAGCTTTTTGAAACTATCTGGCGTGTGAGCAAAATCAACAATAACGTCAAAATCTTGGCCCTCATCAATGCGAGTCATACGTCCTTCAACGCTATCCAATGCAGCTATCCCCTGCTCTATTTGCTTAGGTTTTAGTCCTAGAGCTACTCCGACACAAGCTACAGCCAGGCTGTTTGCCACGTTAAAACTACCTGGAATGTTGCAGGTGATGTTTAAATCCTGACCTTTAATCGTAACTGCATATTTACTGCCTTTAGGGGTTAGTTTCAGGTTTTTAGGGTAGGCGATGTTCTTATCATCTGACTCTTCTAGGCTATAGGCCATGACGTTTTTCACGGCATCGGCAAAATATCGTGCGTTTTCATCGTCGGCGTTTACAACTCCAAGACGCAAGCCATTTTTGGTAGCATTTGCTTGCTTAAAAAGCTTTAGTTTAGCTTTGCGATAAGCCTCGAAACTACCGTGATAATCAAGATGCTCGTGAGTTAGATTGGTCATTACCGCGATATCAACAGGAATACCCATAGTTCGGAACTGGGCCAGAGCATGGGAGGTAACCTCTAGAACAAGAATTTCCATCCCTTTGGCTTTCATTTTTTCGAGTCGATCGAAGAGCAGACCGATTGGTTGCGAAGTCATGTGGTGAATTTGTGGTTCTAAGTCGTCACCCACTCCGAATGCAACGGTGCTCATTAAGCCAGCTTTATAGCCAGCAGAAACAAGCATTTTATGCATCATAAAACAGGTGCTGGTCTTGCCGTTTGTACCCGTCACACCGATAACTTTCAGCCCCCGAGCTGGAAATTTGTGTTTAACATTTTCTGCCACCGCAACACCGTAGTGTTTGGGCAGCACTGCTTTGTTGTATAAGCTGCCTTTTAGAGCCTTCTCGGCTATATGCTTAACGGTCTGTTTCATTAATAACTATATTGTACGCTAAAGGGTACTAAACACAGGCTACTATTTATTTTGCGAATGGCGAATTTGGGTTTGCACCTGTCATCCAAGCTACAACGTCTTGTTGGATTTGGGCATAGATAGCGTATTGCTCAGGGCTAATTTGCCTATTTGTGCCAGCAGTCCATATGTTACCGTCTCGAAATTCAAGCTTTTCTAGGTTGTTGTTGGTTGCGTATTCGTTGTATAGATCTACTGTTTGACCCGTTGCTTCAACAAACCGGTTCATGTCTAGACCTTGATCTCTTGCCCTGTCCCACGCAGTGTTTCCTTCGCCTGCCTCCATAGGTTCAGCACCTTCATCCAATATTATGCTGTCTATTCCAAGAGATTGACTCTCTCCGTTGTCGCTGTTTGCATTGTCAGATTCAGCTTCGCTGTCAGAAGATTCATCAGCTTCTGAAGTGTCTGACTCACTAGACTCTGCGTCTTCATCTGCAGATTCTTCGTCCGCTGATTCTTCAGCTTCAGCATCTTCGCCGAACTGGTCTGCAACACCCGATAAGTCTAGGTCGCCGTTAGTAGCTTCCCCTTCATCAGCTGGTTCTTCGTCTGCTTCAGGAGTAGTAGTGTCTGTGTCACCACCGAACTGACCAGCAATACTTCCGAGGTTTAGATCGCTTCCATTTGATTCCGGTGTGGTGTTTTCTGTATCTGAGCCAGCGTTTTCTGCTTCAGTTACTACAGTTGCATCATTTGATTCAGCATCATCACTGCCCAAGCTGTTTACTAAGGCGCCAATTCCTACAACACTAGCCAATCCAATAATTGCTGCGGCTATTTTTTTACGTCGTGAAGTCTTTTCTCTAGAAACACTGTTTTCAGGGTCGGTTGCGATATCTAGGTTTGTGCCAGCTAACGAACCCACTCCTTCATGGATTCCCCATTTATTTCCTGAATCGAGTGGTGCACCACTATTCACAGCGTCGTTTGCTGGAGGTAGTATTATGCTATCTAATGGGTCCTCATCTGCGCCTACTGCGACTGGTGGGTTTTCAGGATCATCAGCCCAAGTAAGAACTGTACTATCTAATTCCCCTGCTCCTATTTCATCGTCTGCAGGGTCACCGTCATTATTGATTTTATCAAGACGGGGCTCATGGGTTATAACTTCATTAATTGTGCCGTGGTAAACGTTACCACCTACACCAGTATTCTCGGTTGCAGTAAGATCTTCCTGGACTTGTCCGGTCTGTTCGTTCCAGACATCATTCATATGTGTTGCTTGTTCGACTGTTAGTTCTTTCCAGCCGTCTTCCTTTGTCCGTCCAGGAAGCACGATCGGAGTGTGATCGCCTTTTTTAAATGCTTCATCCATTGCGAGCTCTTGTTCGTATGCGTCCTCAGACATTAGTTTCTTGCGTTCATCATCTCGGAACTTCATTAATCGATCATAGTATCTGTCTAGCTCAGACTTATGTTCTCCAGAGCCGTCTCTGGATACGTCTCGTATGCTTCCGTCTCTCTCAGCATAGTCATCGTGCATACCTATGGCATCAATTTTATCGAGTAGAGTAGTGTCTACGGTCTCCATAAAATTCTTGAATGCGCTTCTCTTATACTTACTCGCTTCGTCTTCAGCAGAACCACGACCTCTCCATTCGGCCCAGGCACTTAATCTTGCAAGCTCAGTTACGCTAAGGTCGTCGGGACTTATCCTTTCACCCATTTGCTCAAGTATGCTCAAACCAGTTGTGACATCACCAGATTTAAAAGCTTCGTCAGCCATTATTTTTAATTCTGATGCATCTTTTAGCTCATAAAGTTCAAAATCTGCAGGAGTTCCATAGCTGTAGTAGCTTTCAGCATTTTCCGTGCTAATAAAATCACCGGTAACTGGATTACGAAAAACTCCTTTCTCGTCCTGGTAAGGGTTCTGTTCCAGGTAAGCGTCCATATCTGCCTGAGCCTGTCTAAGTTCGGGATCTGCCTGAGCCTGTCTAAGTTTGGGGTTAAATGCATGTTCTACGTTAAAGAGTTCAGGTTTACTCATGATTAATAGTGTCCTATTTTGCAAATTAATTGATTGATTACAATAGCTATATAATATCAAAAAGCTTACGATTTGTCAATAATATTTTATTGCATACGTAAGCTTATTGTTTTAGTTACTGCTGTTTGCTTCAACTTCAGGTAAATCTTCGTACTGGAGGCTGAAGGTGATTGTAGTAGTTTCTAGTTTGGTCATTTTTGTTTTTCCTACTTAACACCACCATTATAGCAAAAATGCAACATTTTGTCAATACACCTACCCCTGTTACAATAGAGGTAATGATAGTTTTGGGTATAGAGAGTAGTTGTGACGAGACGGCAGTCGGAATTGTTAAAGATGGTGAGGAGTTACTTGCTAATGCTGTATTTAGCTCTATGGATTTACATAAAGCATACGGAGGGGTTGTTCCAGAGATTGCTGCTCGTTCGCACATAGAAAGTATTATTCCTGTTCTAACAGAAGCTTTGAAAACCGCTTTTCCATACATGCCAGAAGACGAAGCCTGGGAGCAGATTGACGCCATTGCGGTTACACACGGAGCTGGATTGGGTGGGAGCTTGCTCGTAGGAGTTATGACTGCAAAAACACTTGCTGTTACCAAAGGTAAACCACTGTACGCAATTAATCATGTTGAAGCACATGTTTATGCTAATTTTTTAACCAAAACTTCTCTAGAAAACTACAAATTGCCGGACAAACAGCCGGAATTTCCCCTACTCTCCCTGATTGTTAGTGGGGGCCACAGCCAGTTGGTTATTTTCAGGAACCATTTTGACTACACATTGCTGGGACAGACCAGAGATGATGCCATAGGAGAAGCTTTTGATAAAGTAGCTAAAATTATCGGACTGCCCTACCCTGGAGGCCCAAGTGTTTCTAAAGCTGCCATGAAAGGTGATCCTAATAAGTATAAACTGCCTAAAGCAAGACTTGATAACAAGTATGAATACAGCTTCTCTGGGCCTAAAACAGCCGTTTTACGACTTGCTCAGGAAGAAATAGGTGAAGATTTCACATTCCCATCGTTTAAGCTAGCAGAGCGCCTCTCAGAGACTCAAGTGTGCGATATCGCGGCCAGTTTTCAGAAAATAGCTGTCGAAACAGTGGTGGACAAGACAGTTCTAGCTTTTGAGGAGTTTGAACCGAAGTCAGTAGTTATCGCAGGTGGAGTAGCAGCTAATCAGGAGTTACGCAAGCAGCTATCAGATAGAATCCCGATAGATGTTGAGTACACCGACATAAAACTCTGTACCGATAATGGAGCAATGATTGCGACTTTGGGTTGTTTTAAGGTAATGAATGAACAAGAAGTAGCCGACCCCTACTCTCTCCAGCCTCAACCAAATCTAAGTATGTAACTTTTGTTCCTTATACCAAACACCTACCCCAGAGGAGTAAAAGGGCGTACCTTCATCAGGCTCGACGAACAAATAAGGCCCTACCCTACCACCATTACGTAGTGAATCTATGATGGCTTCATTGCTTCTACTAACATCCATGTCCAATACTTTCTGCACAGTTCTTTCCGGGAATGCATCAGAGACTTGTGCTCCTTCTAGCATCCTGTATCCATTTAGATGCAGCTTCACCCCCGTCATTATGGCTTGTGTAACATCAATATTAACTAGTTCGACTTCTGGGCTAAATGGGAACTCAAAAGCATCAGCAACTTCGCTAAATATAGAAATAGCTCGACCAGAGCCAAAGTCGCTACTTAGGGGGAATTGTCTTTCGCTAGGCATTACATATCCGGCTGGATAAACTGCCGGATAAATAGGTGGCCCAAAAGGTGGTTTTCAACTGCTCATAGCAAAATATATTAAAATAATATGACAATAGTGTCAATGTTGTTTCTGTTTATCTTCCCTGTTATGCTTAAAATGCAAAAACAAAAAGTTAGAGAACTGTTCTGATTGACACTCAGAATCGCACATTACGAACAAAAAACGAACAGGATAGATACGTTTCCTGTTTGTGAATTCAGTTAGGGCACTTAAGACCAGGGGATGAGGGCGCGTCTTCCATTGGTTTTAGTTGCTAAAATTTCACGTGAAATCCACAAAAACTAGCCAAACCGTAGTATCTGTGGTTACGCTTAGATATAAACTTGAGATTTCGTTGTTACACAACAGGGGTGGTACAATACCTGTAATGCAGTTAGGGAAAACATACATACCGGCAGACTATGAGTCGGACATCTACGATCTCTGGGAAAAAAATGAAGCTTTTGCTCCAACAGGGGGTGGAGAGCCGTTTGTTATGGTTATGCCTCCACCAAACGCCAATGCGCCTCTTCACATTGGCCACGCGCTGAATTACTCAATAATGGACGTTTTAGCTCGTTATAACCGGGCTAAAGGTAGAGACGTTTTATTCCTTCCTGGTGCCGACCACGCAGGCTTTGAAACCCAAGTGGTTTATGAGAAACATCTGGCAAAAGACGGCAAGAGTCGCTTCGATTTTAGCAGGGAAGAACTGTATTCTCAGGTCTGGGATTTTGTAGATGAAAATAAGGGTGTATTTCAATCTCAGCTACGTTCATTTGGTGCCAGTGTTGATTGGGGTAGATTCACGTTTACTCTCGATCCAAAAGTAGTAAAAACTGCTTATGGAACATTCAAAAAACTGTGGGACGACGGGTTAGTTTACAGAGGTGAAAGACTGGTAAACTACTGCACTCAGCACCGTACAGGATTTGCCGATATCGAAGTTGTTTACGAGGACCAAAAGACTCCACTTTATTACATGAAGTATGGTCCGTTTGAGCTAGCAACAACTCGACCAGAAACCAAGTTTGGCGACACAGCCGTAGCAGTACACCCAGATGATGAAAGATACAAAAAGTACGTTGGTAAAACTATTGAAGTTGAAGGTATTGAAGGGCAATTTGAGTTGCGTGTTGTGGCTGACGAGATGGTGGATCCAGAGTTCGGAACTGGTGTGGTAAAAATTACCCCGGCACATGATTTTAATGACTGGGAAGTTGCACAAAGGCATAATTTAGAGGCAGTTAGGGTTATTAATCATGATGGGACATTGAATCACAGAGCAGGGAAGTTTGAAGGCATGGAAGTCAAAGAAGCCCGCAAGGAAGTAGTCAAAGCCCTTAAAGAAAAAGACTTGCTCGTTAAGGTAGACGAAAATTATCAGAATAGAGTAGGGAAGTGCTACAAGTGTGGAACTGCCATTGAGCCTATGTTGCTCGATCAGTGGTTTATCAACATGAAGAAATTGGCAGAACCAGCCATTAAAACCCTTAAAGCTGGTAAAATTAACTTCTATCCAGAGTCTAAGTGTTCGGAAACTGTTCGCTATTTAGAAAATGTTCGAGACTGGAATATAAGTCGTCAGATTGCCTGGGGTATTCCTATCCCGGCATTTCAAAATATTGATGATTCGGATGATTGGATATTTAACGAGAACGTTGACCAGGAAATCTTAGAAATTGACGGTAAAAAATACCGGAGGGATCCGGATGTATTCGATACCTGGTTCTCTAGTGGGCAGTGGCCATTTGTAACTTTAGATTATCCAGATGGACCTGATTTCAAAAGCTATTATCCAAATACATTGATGGAAATGGGGACAGACATTTTGTACCAATGGGGAGCACGTATGATTTGTCTCGGACTGTACGTAACAGGGGAGATTCCGTTCGAAGATATCTATTTACACGGCATGGTGCGTTCAGAAGATGGACGTAAGATGAGTAAGAGCCTCGGTAACGTAATTAGTCCACACACAGTTATCGAAGAATTTGGCTCTGACGCATTAAGAATGGGGATGATCGCGGGTAGAAGTGCAGGGGATAGTGCAGCATTCGCACCTGCCAAGGTGGTTGCCGGTAGAAACTTCTGCAACAAGTTATGGAATGTTGCCAGGTTTATCGAGAACACCCTAGCCGGTAAAGAGGTAAAACCTGAAGCTAAGGCAGTAACTCCGGCAGACCATTGGATGCTTGAACGGCTAGAAAAAACTTCAGAAGCTTTGTCGTCACATCTAGAGAACTACAGATTGAGTGAAGCCTACGATACGGTATATCACTTTGTGTGGGATGATTTTGCCGACTGGTATATAGAAGCAAGTAAGAGCGAAGTAAATCCTGGGCTATTAAGCTTTGGACTAGAGTCTGTATTGAAAATGGCTCATCCTTTCGCACCATTTGTAACAGAGACAATATGGCAGACTCTAACTTGGACTGGCGACAGTATGCTGATTAACCAAGGTTGGCCAGAAAAGGTTCATTTTGATAGTAAAAAAGCCGAAGAGTTCAGTGAAATCCAAACCATAGTAGCTGAAACTAGAGCAATTATTTCTGCTCTAAAACTTCGTAAAACCAAGTTATTTTTCACGGATGTGCCGTTTCTTCGTGACCACGCGGAACTAATATCGGGACTGGCCAAAATACAGGGTGTTCACGAAGTAGAAGACGGCAAAGGTTTACACCTGACGACTACGAACTACACCTGCTGGCTTGATGTTGACAGAGAAACAACTGAGCACTACCTAACTAAGCTAGAAAAACAGCTGAAGAGTGCTGAGAATGCGGCAGAAGGATTTAAAAAACGCTTGGACAACGAAGCGTATGTGAAGAAAGCACCAAAAAAACTGGTTGACGAAACCAAGAAACAGCTAGAGGATAGTGAGCAACTGATAAAAAATATTGAGATCGAGATTGAAAGATTCTCAGACCACTTCGCATAAATTAACTTAATATTCGAGGGATTTTTTGATTTTGGCTACTGATTCATGTGGTCGATAGTCATCGAACCACATTACTTTCCAGCCCATTCTTTCAGCAGCCATAAGGTTAGTTCTACTATCATCTACAAATAAGATTTCGTTTGCATTTACACTAGCTTTATTTTCAGCGATTTCATAAATTTCTGGCTCCGGCTTAATAGTGTGAACTTGAGAAGAGTCGATTATTGCATCGTATTTTAAATCAGGGATTTTACCGAGCTTAATCATTTCATCGATGAACCCAGGCATAATGTTGGAAAGCAGACCAACCTTGTAATGCTGTGACGCCCACTGTAGCAACTCGTGAGTCTCGCTGATAACTTCAATAGCATCTAAATAGTATTCCTTGAAGCCCATTTCTGGCAATGCAAAGCGATGCGCCAATTTGCTATTGAACTCGTCCATAGTTATTTCGCCACGGCAAACAGCATCATTATAGTGCCAGAACGTAGATTCGATAACATCACTAGGAACAGACGTGTCATGCGCAATACGTGTAAAAGCACCCTGGAAAAAGCGAACCAAGCAGCCGTTTATGTCCAGGTATAAGAACTTTATTCCATTTTTGCTAGTCTTTTTCTCTAGAGATACGGAATTAGTATCGACAACCGCGCCCAATAAGTTGTCCATACTAATCCCTAGAACGCCTGCTATTTTAGCTACTGTGAAAACAGACGGAGTTTTAATGGCTCCACGTTCTATTTTGGCCAGGGTAGAGTAAGACAACTCTGCCTGATTGCAGAGCTGTTGTTGAGTTAATCCAGCACTTTGCCTAGCTTGCTGGATTGATTTACCCAGTTGTTTCGAGTCCTCACCCATGTAACCTAATAATACCAATGATTCAAAAGATTTGCGAGAAAAATAGTACTAAAAGGCTAGTTTATCCAAATAGTGTCCACAGCACCGTAAGGGTAATTAAAAAAGAGATTATCCCAGCAAATACTGCTGGAGCTGCTTGCTTTTTGAAGTCCCCAGCACCTCGGTATGAGGTCTTTCGGTAGACAAAGATTGCGACCCCTACTCCTACAAAAAATGCGATGAATGTATTACTGGCCACTATAAATTACTCCTTATTTTCTCTGCTATCTGCGCTAGTTGCTCGTGATTTGGGTCAGTCTTCGGTTGTGATGCGCGAAATTCGTCACCACTGTCAATAGGGCAGACTACAGCGTGAGCATGAGGAACATCAAATCCTTCGATTCTAACGCCGATTTTTTTCTTTTCTGGGAAAGTTTTACGGAGTGCAACCATAAGTTTTTTAATTGAAACCATCATTGCATTGCTTGTTTCGTCAGGCAAATCTTCAAAATTATCAATCTCTTCTTTGGCTACGACTACCAACATTCCATCCTGAAGTGGAAATATATCCATAAATGCAAAAGTTAATTCGTCTTCGTAGACTTTGTGGCAGGGGATATCGCCATTAATGATCTTAGTAAATATACTCGGTTCCATTAGCACAATTATAGCTTGTTTCTAAGATTTCTTGCTATGATTTATCTATGAATAAATATACGCAACCTTTGCGAGTCGTAACTGCATTACTGGCTGTTTTCACGGCAGGGTTACTAGTTCTTTGGGTTCTAGGAGCGACTGATGATGAACAGACAAAAGATTTCATTATTAAAGTAGCTCTAGTTTCAGTTATCGCGATGGTGTTGTCTACCGTTTTACAGCTACTATCAGGTTCTGATAAAAAGTAGTTCAATATATAACAATTCCGATAAACACTAGCCCATACAGTACAGTTCCTATCAGGTAGGTAGCTATTATTGGCTTGGAGCTATGTACCAATCCGTAAATTAGCATAGTAATACCCCAAAGAGTGAAAACAGCCCACGTGATAATAGACAAGCCCTCGGTAGTTTTGTTGCCATATATTTTTATAACCTGAGGCAGTACCGAAAAAGACATAGCTATACCCAAAAACGATACCCAACTGTCCAACGCTCGTACAAAAAGTTTGTTTGACGGAAAAGGCTTAAGTTTTTTTGAGTTCACACGTTTTCTTATATGCTTGTGGTAAAGTGGGTGAGACACATACCCATTATTACACGAAAAAGCTTATGCCTGAAATCAAACAACACTAGTAAAAAAGTTAAAAAAATGATACAATTACCCCTGTTGCGTCGACGTGTGATGGTAAGTAAGACATGCTCACAACAAAACAAGTTTGCTTGCGAGCAGTAGCTAACTTAACAAGCCGTCTCCTTTCAAAATTCCAAACAGCTAAAAGCTTGGTTTGAAATTTTGGTAAAGCAACCCTAGCTTTTTAGGAAAAAGGGCAGACGGAACAGACGATTTATTCGGCTGTCCCTCTCGTTGAGAAAAAACGTAGTTTTGTCTCAAACTTGCACCCGTAGCTCAGCTGGATAGAGCGTCTGTTTGCGGTACAGGAGGTCGTGTGTTCGAATCACGCCGGGTGTACCATTGAAAGAGCCGACCAACCGGTCGGTTTTTTCATGTATACTTTTTTCATGAGTGAGCTTAAGCAAATAATCGGGGACTATACCACTTTTTTGAATGACATATTAAGTCGTGTGTCGGAAGAAGGTTTTGATTTTGCTGACTTTGTTCAGGTTGACCACATGTGTTACCGAACAACTTCTTTGAAAATTACGATAAAAAGAAAGCCGAGTTAGAGTCTGTCGCGAAATTAGTAGGCGAGTCTATGGTTAACGAGCGGCCAATTTCAACTTTTAGACTTAACGACCCTGTCATGCACTCACCCTGGAGGATAGATGCCATCGAGCTCCCAGCCCCGAAGACAGGCAGTGAACATCAAGAGGGACTAGAGCATATCGAATTTGTTTTATTTGACGAAATTCCTGCCTTCTTAAATAAATACGCGGGAAAACCTTTCGAGATGCGCGCTGCTGATAGAGGCATTAACCCAGAGATTGGCCTCCAGCTAGATAATCTATCTGTAAAATTCCATCTATTAAACTTGCCTACTGTCGTCTACCTTGAGAATAAACTTGGTATAGACGAAATTAAGGATGGGCAATAGCCAGCCTTTGAAGTTCGATTTTTATCAGTCTTTTTTTATGCCATAATGTTTTGCATGAAGATTCATGTAGGCAGTAAAAACCCAACTAAAATAGCTGGGGTAGAGAACGTAGTTAAACAGAGCGAGATGTTTAAAGACGCAAAAGTAGTTGGGGTAGATGCCAGTGTGGAAGAATTTGGTCATCCTAAAACGCTTGATGATACTATTCAAGGCGCTAAGGACAGGGCTCTAGCAGTACATAGTGGAGCCGATTACAGTGTAGGACTAGAGAGTGGTTTATTTACATCAAACGACACAAAATCCGGATATTTAGAAACTACAGTTTGCGCGATATATGATGGAAATGACTTTCACATAGGTATGGGGCCGTCTTTTGAATGGCCGAAGAAAATGATAGAACTGATTTTGGATGGACAGGATGGTAGCCAAGCATTTAAATCGCTCGGCCTAACAGAGCACGAAAAAGTAGGCACAAAAGAAGGCGGAATTCATGTTCTGTCGTTTGGTAAGGTTAATCGAACTAATCTGAACGAGCTTGCTTTTGCAATGGCTCTGATTCAGTTAGAGAATCCTGATCACTACTAGGAGGGTCGTTGCTTTCTCTATCAGATTTATCAGATAAATCTTTATTCTTGTTTCGAGTCAAGGCCAAGTAAATAATGATTGCAAAACCAATTGTAGCTAAGGTAGCTGCGATATAGTACTGCTGGTTTGAAATACTCTCGCTAGCCTCGTTAGCTACCGGCAGAACAACAATATTTTCTATTGAGTCTTGTTCAAAGTTTAAGAAATCAGTAACGCCTCTTGAAACAATGCCCGTAACCGCTACAGTAAGCGATGCAATAAGATATATAGTTGCAACCTTACCTAAGCCTTTACGAGTGTTTTCGCTGAGAAGTATGACACCAATCGTTAAAACAATTGATGCAACTATCGAAACCCACAACATAGTTTTTGCACGCTGGTACCATTCCTGAACATCAGTGTCCTGCAAGGCCTCTCTTAGGCTTTTAGTTTCTCCATTTTCACCTTCCACAGTCAAACTTTCAGCCGATATTATAGGATTTGGGATAAAGTCTTCATTGTTTATGAATTCTTCACGTATTTCTTCCAGCTTTTCGTCTATACCGACCTCAGGGTTACAAGGGATGCTGAAGGGATTGAAATCATTTCGGAATTCAAATAATTGTGTTTGAGAGCAAGATGGCAGCGTTTCCAAACGAATACTCGCTTCTTCTACTATGTTTTCTGCTAGAGCTAACTTCTCGGATGTAAAGTCCACGACAAACTCAAGTACAGGCGCGTCACCCTCGAGCCAGTTGTAGGCACCATCCATAATTTTTTCTACAGCGTTTTGTAGAACTTCTCCGGAGAATGCTTTAGATGCTGCACGTCTAATAATTTCACTGTCCACATCAAAACCATTCTCCATAAGACCATCTGACTCAGGTGCTTTATTGTCTATCAATTCTTCTATAGCGTGATCGATCACCTTGTCGTAGGTGTTACTGTCTACAAACCATTGCTTTACTTCCTGACGGTTAGCAACAGTGTTATTAATCGTAATAAAAATTGCCGCAATCAGCAGAACATTTATAAGCAAGAAGCCAGTAATTACCAGAAATATTTTCCTGGCGATTCTCATAGCCTAAAATCGAACTCTCTTAGAGAACTTATCTATTGGGTCTAATTCACGGTCTTCGTGGGGGAGGAAATTAGATAAGACTTCGATTATTTTCTCTTCGTCTTCTGGTGAAAAATAAATAATTACAGCCGGTGCAAATCTTTTTAAAGGTTTTAACCAAATACTGTCAATTGCTCCTTCTTCAACAACAGAAAACGAGCGGAATTGAGCGTAACTAAAGGTCTTGTCTCCGGCTTTAACGCCGTTTTCGTCAACAGAATATTGTTTAGTTTCTGGTTTGCGACCTGCGAAGACAGCAACTGAAATAATAGCCAGAAAAACTACCACTGTAGCTAGAATGTCTCTTGTAATCAAGAATACCAAGGCAGTTAATGCTAGGCCGCCACCGATCAAGGCCAGGTACCATCTAGAATCTTTTTCATGTTCCACGTATTCTGACGCGGACCATTGTACGCTTGGTAAATTTGTTGATTGCTGTTGAGGCGCGTTTCCGAGGTCGTCGCCAGCATGCTCAGGTGATTCTGTCGCACCTCCGGCACTATAGGTCCAGTTAGCATCAGTTTTGGAGTCTTTGGCCTCATCATCCATAAGCAGTATTGTATCACTTAATCTATTTTAGAGCCTCTAACACTTTAAATATAACCTGTTTTGCTGTACAATTCATTGGACAAATCTCTGCAATTGATGGAGAGGTACCCAAGTGGCTGAAGGGGACGGTTTGCTAAATCGTTAGTGGGGCGAAAGCTCCAGCGAGGGTTCGAATCCCTCTCTCTCCGCCATCATCTGGAAGATTTGTACAACACCTGGAGAGGTGTCCGAGTGGTTTAAGGAAACGGTCTTGAAAACCGTCGTGCCGGAAACGGTACCGTGGGTTCGAATCCCACCCTCTCCGCCAAAATTAAAATCCCACCGAATGGTGGGTTTTTAATTTTAACGAGAGATGTGTGGAGATTCGAACGGGAATGCCAGTGGCATTCCCCGGACCCTTGCCCGAAGATGTGCCTTGAATGGCACATCGAGTGGTAACATTAGCAAAAGTAATTTTCTTTTGCTGTTAGGCGAATCCTATGACCATCCCACCCAGATTTCTTTTGCTGCCTGAGCGAATCCCATCGGAAGTTGGCCATCCCACCCTCTTTTGTGTGCGTGGTTGTTTTTCAGCTACAATACTCCAATGCCAAGACATAAAAAACATCGTCATGTATACGACCGAGCGCTGAAATCCATTGCAGACATGACTACCTTTGAAAAAGTAGTGACTGTTGTCGGCTCAATCGAGCCAATAACTTCAATACCTCAAGTTGTTTTGGTTTATAGATTACAATCGGCAGATGAGCTATCCTTATTTTCAACTAGTTCATTTAAGATATACTAGATGTAAATAGGAGGAGAGACATGGGGCTAGTTATCTTTATAGTAGTAATTGCGATATTAATGCTTTTCGGATTCTTTACGGTTTCGCAGCAGACTGCAGCGATTGTAGAGAGGTTTGGTAAGTTCAAAAGGGTTGCTACAGCTGGTTTAAGCTGGAGAATTCCACTCATTGATAGGATTGCTGGACGAATTAGCTTGCGTGTCAGACAACTAGATGTTCGTGTTGAAACTAAGACCAAAGACAACGTATTTGTGTTTGTTATCGTCAGTGTTCAGTACTACGTTATCCCAGAAAAAATCGTCGATGCCTTTTATAAACTCCAAAACACAGAAGGGCAGATCACTAGTTACGTTTACGATGTTGTTCGTGCACGAGTACCAAACATTACTCTCGATAACGTTTTTGAGACAAAAGACGACATCGCTCAAGCAGTAAAAGTTGAACTAGAAGCGATAATGGATGATTTTGGTTACGGTATCGTTAAAGCACTCGTAACTGACATAGACCCGGATGCCAAAGTTAAAGCTAGCATGAATGAGATTAATGCCTCACAGCGACTTCGTGTAGCAGCGGTTGAGCAAGCCGAAGCTGACAAGATTCGTGTCGTTAAGGCAGCAGAAGCTGAAGCTGAAAGTAAAGCTCTGCAAGGAAAAGGTATTGCCGACCAGCGAACTGCGATTGTAGATGGACTTCGTGAAAGCGTCACAGAATTTCAGAGTGGTGTAGAAGGTACTAGTGCACAGGACGTAATGAATCTTGTATTAATGACTCAGTATTTCGACACGCTTAAAGATGTGGGGCTTAGTTCAAATAGCAACACCATCATGATTCCGCACAGCCCGTCGGGAATGAATGACATATCAGAGCAACTTCGTAACGCTATGATTACAGCTAATGAAGTAACTAAAAAACAGCACAAGAAACCACAACAAGGAGTTTAAATGTTAGTAGAAGCTTTAATATTCTCGTTTGCCTTTAACCTGGTGGGGTTTTTGTTAGGCTATAGTTTTCGTTCTGATAAATTTACAGATATTTCATATGCACTAACGTTTTCTGCGATAGCGTTATTTGGATTCTTGAGTTCAGATAAAACACCCGTTCAGTGGATTGTGACGGCTGTAATTTTACTTTGGGCTTACCGAATAGGTAGCTATTTGTTTAAGCGAATTAATTTCATGGGTCGGGATAAGCGATTTGATGAAATGCGTGATGACTTCGTAAAGTTCGGAGGCTTTTGGTTGTTACAGGCAGTTACAGTCTGGCTTGTGATGTTTCCACCAAGCCTACTTTATGGTGTAGAATCTAGCACAAACGTGACTGCATTGACTCTCGTAGGCGCAGGTATCTCAGTATTCGGAATTTTATTCGAAGGTATCGCTGATTTGCAGAAGTTCAAGTTTATCTCAGACCCGAATAACAAAGGTAAGTGGATAAGCTCTGGTTTATGGAAGTATTCTCGTCATCCGAACTACTTCGGCGAAATCATGATGTGGATTGGCATCTACCTGATTTGTATCGAGTGGCTAACTAAAACCGAAGTGTACCTTGCAGCAATTGGTCCGGCTAGCATAATTTTTATGCTGTTGTTTGTTAGTGGGGTGCCACTTTTAGAAAAGAGCGCAGACAGAAAGTGGGGAAATAAAAAAGAATACAGAAACTATCGTGACCGAACTTCTATATTAATCCCAATGCCTCCAAAGAAAGGATAAATCCAAATGAACATGTTTAAGCCAGTAGGTGCTAAATCAGACGATGAATACATCGCCATGCTCACAGAAGACCGACGAGAAATTATAGAAACTCTAGATAAACTTATAAAAGATACCGTACCAGGACTGGAACGCTGGTTTGCCTACAACATGCTAGGTTACGGAGAGTTTCAGTACACCGACTACAAAGGAAATCCTGGTAAATGGCCAGTTATAGCTCTTGCCAGTCAGAAAAACTATGTAAGCTTATATGTATGCGCCGTAGACAGTAAAGACGACAAGCAATATATTGCAGAAAAGTATGAAAAAGAGTTAGGCAAAGTCAGCGTTGGTAAGAGCTGTATTAGGTTTAAAAAGCTCGACGACCTAAATCTAGAAGTTGTGAAAAAAGCACTCAAAGAAGCCGAAAAAACCCCAGGACTAGTCGGTGCCAAAAAAGACAAGAAATAGATGTGCATGGGTCGGTGATGACCCAATATACATCAAATATCATGATGAAGAATGGGGCGTTCCGGTTCGTGATGATAAAAAGCAGTTTGAATTCCTAACCCTTGAAAGTGCACAAGCAGGATTAAGTTGGATAACAATTCTGAAAAGACGAGATGGTTATAGGCGAGTTTTCAGAGATTTTGATGTCAGTAAAGTTGCTGCTTTCACAGAAGCAGATATTCAAGATGCCCTGCTAGACCCGGGGATAATTAGAAATAAACTTAAGGTTCATGCAGTAGTAAAGAACTCTAAAGTTTTTATAGAAATACAGAAAGAGTTCGGAACATTCTCAGAATATATTTGGTCATTTGTAGGTGGTAAAACCAAAGTAAACGAATGGAAAAACAGGGAAGAGGTACCCGCAACTTCTGTCGAATCTGACGTCTTAAGCAAAGATTTAAAGAAACGTGGGATGTCTTTTGTCGGTAGCACTATAATTTATGCTCACATGCAGGCAACTGGCCTAGTAAACGATCATACAACAGACTGTTTCAGATACACTGACTCTTAAAGTACAATTAAGTGTATCTATGGAGAAGCAACCAGCTACGGTTATATTTGATTTTGACGGCACACTTGCCAACAGTTTGGAGCTAATTTTCAAACTATACAATGAGCATGCTGAACAGTTTGGTTATTTACCTTTGAAAGCCGAAGAATTCCCAGAACTTAGACGTATGGGCTACAAAAAAGCTATGCGAGCTAAGAAAGTTAAAGTCCGTATGATACCGAAGATGGTGTTAACCATGAGCAAGGAAATGCGACAACGTATGGATGAGGTGGAGCCATATGCTGGGATTATTGAAGTTATAAAATCCTTACAAGCAAACGGCTTCTCAGTGGGAGTGCTTACTTCTAATCAGGCACCATTAGTTAAAGAGTTTTTGAACCATCATGCCTTTCCGGAGCTTGATTTTATCGTTTCTGAAAAGACATTGTTTGGTAAGGATAAAGCTCTGAAGAAAATCCTAAAGCGATTTCAACTAACCAAAGACCAAGTACTATATGTTGGAGATGAACCCAGGGATGTTACGGCTTGCCACAAAGTCGGGATACCAGTTGTAGGTGTGGCATGGGGCTTTGCTGGCAAAGAAGGTTTTGAAAACGAACCACCAGATGTATTAGTAGAATCTCCAGAAGAGCTATTGAACACCGTTATCAAACTTTCTCAGGAATGATGGTACGGATGACCTGCGTTAATCGTGTGGGCTCTGTAAATTTGTTCAGTTAATATTATTCGAACAATTTGGTGAGGAAAAACTAGCTTTGATAGTGAAACGACGTAGTCAGCTCTATCGAACACATCTTTTGAGACTCCGTACGAACCTCCGACAATGAAACATAAATCCACACCTGGTGCGATGAAGTTTTCTGAAAATTGTTCAGAGCTAAATTGCTTGCCAGTTTCGTCCAACAGTACGACTTTACATCTGGCAGGAATAGCCTTCAGTATTTTCTCAGCTTCATTGTGCATACTAGTAGTTAAGTCACCCACACCATGCTTGATAAACATCCAGTTTACTTGCACGGAGTGGGGAAGGCGAGTTTCATAAGTAGTAATTAAATCAGAGATAGCCGGGCGCGGTTTACTACCGACAGAAACGATTTGTATATTCATGCAACTATTTTAACAGATTAAACTACGTCACAATTAGCACTCCCATCATGGTATTGCTAATTTAAAACAAGTCGTGTATTATACATCGGCTAAGGTTAATTCAGACCAAGCCGAATAACCTAAATATTAGGAGGGTTACAATATGTATTCAGCAGCAGTTAACGCTCACATCCGAGAATTGATTGAACAAGTCATGGAATATCGAGATCAAGGACAGTGGCAAAAACTAGAGCAGTTATTTACAGAAACACCTTATATAGACGAGGAAGTTTTCAACAAGGAAAAGCCAGGCATCAAGCCGGCAGCTAACGTTACCTATGGATGGCGCAGGATGATTCGCGACTTGTACTACAGTGCCCGTCACACATTAGGTGCAATGAATATCGAACGAACTGGTAAGAAGGAAGTAAGCGCAGAATCAGAGATTGAGGCGCGGTACTACACCCTTAAAGACGGTCAAAGACATGTCTTTAAGATGAACGGTGTGTATGAATATCAGTTCAAGAAAGTAGCTGGTCGATGGAAGATAGACAGTCTTCGTCTGAAAGTTAAAGACCAGTCATTCGCACCAGTCGGTGCTTAAATCGTAATAAACGATTAACTAAAAACAAATCTCCCCAAGCTTACACCACCTTAGGTTATCTAAGCATCCCTTTATTTGCCTGGGTGGTGTGAACTCGGACCTTACGAGATTTGTTTTTTGCTTATGTTTAAACGTAGAATATAACGAATGAACATACTAGTTGTTACAGCACATGATGATCCGCAGGCGTTTGTTGCAGCGTTGCACAATACTGCTCTTGGTGTGCTGGAGAGAGCTGAGCACAAGGTTGAAGTCACTGAACTTTATGCACAGAACTTTAATCCGATAGCTTCTGATATTGATTTTGAAGTTAAATCCGTATCACATGCAAATTACATGTTTGAACAACAGAGAACTGTAAATACTGGTGGAAATTTTAGCCCAGATATTAAAACTGAAATGGATAAAATATCTCGAGCAGATTTAATTATTATTCATTTCCCACTATGGTGGGGGAATATGCCGGCGGTACTTAAAGGTTGGTTTGATAGGGTATTTGCTATGGGATTTGCTTGGGGTGCCGAAAACCGTTACAGAAATGGATTATTAAGAGGCAAAAGAGCCTTAGTGACGGTAACAACTGGTGACCCAATGTCTTACTACACCTCGGAGGGTATGCATAAGGCTTCGGTCGAACAACATTTGTACGGATTACTACACGGGACGCTTGCTTTTTGTGGCATGGATGTCTTGAAGCCAGTAATTATTGCAAATACCACTGCTGCAAGCAGAGATGAACTAGAAGTTGGCACCAAAAGGTATCAAGAGTTCTTAGGTTCTGTGGATACTAATACTACCTATATCTATAAACATTCTTAGAGTGGGCTGTCTTGCAGTCTAAGTAGCCAGGCAAACACATTAATTACAGGGTGCAGTATCAACCCTAAGAACAAAACAAACAAATAATTCGATAATGGCAAAGTGAAGAAGGGTAGTGAAATCAACATAGCGCCAATTATGTAGTCAGACTGATCAAAAAAGAACCAGTTATGACCAGGTTTTATCCCAACTTGTCTTTTAAAGAAACTTTTTACAGCATCACCAACAATAGCTCCAAATCCTAAGACAGAACCTATATAAACTGCCTCAATTGAGCCGTAGTCAACAGGCAGAAGGTTAGTGCTTGGCCAGCTAAAAAGCTCGAATATAACTAATTGAAATACACCGATTAACGTACCCATCAGTACTCCTGCTAGTAGCCCTCGTACAGTTTTGTGGCTGCCTAAAATACGTTTGCCTCTAAATTTTTTATGAGCGTCGAGTGGTTGAGTAAATTTTTTCAGAACCGGAACATTATTGGCTAGAACGGGTGCTGTGTTAGCAAGTCCAGCAGGCAAAAAGAGCCAAATTAATGCTAGCAGTTCAGTCATCTCTGTCCCCTTAGTGAGTTCTTAAACCTGTTGAATTTAGGTAGCGCTAAGGTCCAGAGTGGTGGTTTTCTGCTTACTAACTTTGCATTTTGTAGCATTGCTACCAAATTATTTACGGTTGGTAGCTCATCGACTATTGTGTAGGTCCTCCCTAAACCTGCTACTCCGTGTGCATCGCTGCTGGCTGCTTTTTCGCAGCCGTTTGTTTCGGCCCATTCAAGTGCTTGCTTACTAAAGTTTTGGAATACGGCTCTACCGTTACGAACCTCTACAATATCGATTTCATCGCGAAGTGCAAGCATTAGTTCGGCCTGCAAGCCTTTCCTAACGGTTTCAAAAGGATGAGGCACATACACCAAACCACCCTGACTTTTAATAGCGTCAACTGTGTTTTGCGCATTCATCCCAGGTTTAACAGCCTTGCTTAAAAACAGCCCGATAATTTCACCTTGAGAGGTAGTAATTTCTTGGCCGACAATAATGTTTTCAGGACCTAGAGCTTTCTGTAACCCTAACGCAAAATCTATTCGATCATGATCTGTGATTGCTATGCAGTCTAGTACCTCATTTTGCAAAACTTTAGCATACTGTTCGGGGGTAATTCCTCCGTCCCTGGAGGCCTCAGAGTGAGTATGCAAATCTATTTTCACTTTTTGGATTTCTTCTTTAAGTTTTTTTGATCAATTGCGTAAAGTTCTTTAGTAACGACCAAAAATCGCAGGGCAACGGTAACCAAGTTTGCTGCAACGAGAAGTGGTATTAGTAGCTCCAAAATTCCAAATAACAAACCGACGATTATGATCACCATTCTTATTTCGTAGCTGGCAATTCCGACTGAGAAGATTCTGTTTAACTTTTGTGGGTCAGTTTTGCTTCCTGAAACTGCCATTTCACCTTTAGCTTTGGTGTAACTAACAAGAATTGAAGAGCCACAAAGTGCCACAATCATCCAAAGCATATCGCTTTCAAAATGCTTGAATCCGTAGACTGCTAGTGCGCTATATACAATAACTTCTTTGATTCGGTCACTGACCGCGTCAAAGAACATCCCAGAAAGGGTAGCAGAATTTTGATACCTCGCTAGCGCACCGTCTAGAGCATCCATCAATCCAAAAACAGCTAACAATACAGCAGCTAGAACGGGTCTGCAAGACACCAAAGCCCAAGCCACAGGGATGTGCCCTAACAATGACAGAGTTGTAATATGAGCTGGTTTAATTTTGCCTTTTGTCCAATAGTCTAAAAATCCTGCGACGTGGTACATCGCTGATTTCACAAACGCCACGATTTTATCCATATGTATTAGTATACGACGTCCTGTGCTAAAAACTAAAAGTCGGTGTATACTGTAACAGATATGAAAGACGATGTTATCGAAGCAATTGCTGGTGTTTGCAAGCAATTATTTGATTCAGATGTAGCCATTGAAATCGAAAGACCGGATGAGCAGTTCGGTGATTGGGCTTGTAATGTGGCTATGCGACTCGCTAAACCTCTAGGTGAAAACCCAAGAAATATCGCACAAAGCGTCGCTGAGAAATTAAATGAATCTGAGATGTTTGAAAGTGTTGGTGTAGCAGGTCCAGGTTTTATTAACATGACCTTGGCAGATAATGTATTACTTGAATCTTTGGATGCCAAACAGGCTGAGCCATTAAACGGACTAAAGGTTTTAGTAGAATATTCCGACCCTAATCCATTCAAGCCACTTCACGCAGGACACTTATACACCACCTTAGTTGGAGATGTGATTGCTAGATTAGTCGAAAACGCTGGAGCAAAGACGATTAGGCTTAACTATGGGGGAGATGTCGGACTTCATGTAGCTAAAAGTATGTGGGCAATCGTAGAGTATCTTCAGGGTGAATTGCCAGAAAAACTTAACGAAATCCCAGAAGACAGCAGGGCAGAATGGCTCGGCGAGCGTTATGTAGAGGGCAACAATGCCTACGAAGAAAACGAAACAGCTCGAGCAGAAATAGTTGAAACCAACAAGGCTATCTACAAGGTTCAAGCCGAATGCGACCGCGAAACAGGCTTTGCTAAAATTTACTGGACCTGTAGAGAATGGAGCTACAGTTACTTCAAGGAACTTTATAATCAACTAGAAGTTCACGAGTTCGATCGATTTATACCAGAAAGCGAAGTAACACAAACTGGAATCGATACTGTTCAAAAACAACTGCAAACAGGTGTTTATGAGCAAAGTGATGGTGCAGTGATATTCGACGGCGAAAAGTTCGGACTCCACAAGCGTGTATTTTTAAACTCCGAAGGTTTGCCAACTTATGAGACCAAAGACGTGGGTTTGAGTCTTACCAAGTGGCGCGACTATAAATTTGATGAATCAGTTATCATCACCGCAAACGAGCAAGCTCAATATATGGAAGTTGTCATTAAGTCTATAGAGCAGTTTGAGCCAGAACCTGCAGAGAAGACTCGGCACATAACGCACGGTGTTCTAAAGATGTCAGGTGGAGTAAAGATGAGCTCCCGAAAAGGAAACGTGCTACTTGCAATGGACATGCTTGAAGCGGCACGTAAGGCCGGCATGCAAAGTGGTTCAGCTAAAGATGAGGCCACTGTGCTAGCAGCATTGAAGTATGCGATGGTTAAAAACCGCATCGGTGGAGACGTGGTTTACGACCCAGAAGAGTCCGTTGCAATGGAAGGAAACTCCGGGCCATATCTTCAGTATGCTCATGCAAGAGCTTGCTCGATTTTGGGTAAGGCAAAGAATGCACCAAACAATGAATTTCTAATGCATGACTATAAGCTCAATGAGAGCGAAAGGTCTTTGGTTCGAATTCTGTCACAATTCAATGAAGTTATCGAGCAATCCACAGTCGAGCTAGCACCTCATCATATATGCACATATCTATTTGAACTAGCGCAGAACTTCAATAGGTTTTACGAAAAGAACAAAGTTATTGGAACCGAACAAGAGAGTCCAAGAATCTCACTCGTCGGGCATTACAAGGTAACGCTTGAAAAAGGACTAAGCCTACTAGGCATTACTGCTCCGGAATCTATGTAATAAACACTTGTGCTTATCTAGTCAATCAGGCACAATATATTGTAAATGGTGGAAATCTAAATGAGCAAAAACGTATTACTTTTGTATCCAAATCAGCTTTTTGCTGTCGATACACTTCCAAAAGAAGTCGATAGGATAGTGCTAGTCGAGGACCCAATGTTCTTTGGTACAGATGAAAATTACCAGCAGTATATGCATAAGCAGAAGTTAGTTTTGCACCGAGCAAGTATGCGTCGATACGTAGAAGAAGTGCTTTGGCCAGCAGGTTACGAAGTCGATTATGCTGAGTTCCGTCACTTTAAAAATTCTAGTGACATTGTTAACTTCGTTTCGCACACAGACCAAGTCTACTACTTTGATCTTGTCGATGATGTATTGCAGCGTCGTTTAGATTCAGCACTTAATTCTCTAACTAGCAAACCTCAATCAACCCGGCTGGAATCACCCAACTTTTACCTGACACGTGATGAGCTAAAAGTTTTCTTTAGTGATAAGAAAAAGTCAGCATTTAGTAATTTCTACCTCTGGCAGCGTGAACGATTCAATATTTTGATGAACAAAGACACCTACAGGCCTTTAGGTGGTAAGCTCAGTTTTGAGGCGGAATCACATAAAAGGCTGCCCAAGACAAAAAAGCTTCCTTCGTTTCAAATTTATGGTTCTAATAAATTTGTTGATGAAGCTAAAAAATACGTTGAAGATAATTTCGGAGACAATCCAGGTGATGTTGAAGATTTTCCTTGGCCTACTAACCACCAGGAGGCAGATACTTGGTTTGCAGAATTCCTAAGTCATCGATTAGCAGATTTTGGTCCTTACGATGATGCTCTAGATGGGCAAGCTCCGTGGCTTTATCACAGCGCACTATCTACCTGTCTGAATATTGGCCTGCTCAATCCAATTGCCGTTGTTCAGCAAGCAGTTGATTACCATGAAAAAAATCCAGTACCTATGGCAAGTATTGAAGGATTCGTTAGGCAAGTGGTAGGCTGGCGAGAGTACATGAGAGGTGTTTATATAAACAAACACGCTGAACTAAGAAGTTCTAATACGTTTGGTCATAATCGTCGATTGACAAACGATTGGTACTACGGAACAACAGGCATACCACCAGTGGACGACATCATTAAAAAACTTCACGATCGAGGATACGCCCATAACAACGAGCGTTTAATGGTTCTCGGAAACATAATGTTCCTATGCGATTTCCATCCAAACGAGGTGTATCGTTGGTTTATGGAAATGTTTGTCGACAGCTATGATTGGATAACTGCACCAAATGTTTACGGAATGAGCCAATGGTCAGATGGTGGTAGCTTAGTGTCAAAACCGTTCATAAGTTCTAGTAATTATATTCTTAAAATGAGTCACTATGAAAAAGGTGACTGGTGCGATGTTTGGGACGGATTATATTACAGATTTATTGATAAAAACCGCGAAAGATTTGCCAAGCATCCTCAAATGAAACTCGCTGTTCATCAGCTTGATAAAATGAGTGAACACAGAAGGAGAATCATTTCTTATAGAGCAGAAGATTTCCTGAAAGATAAAACTCAAAATTCAGTAAATTCTACAGCGCTAGCTAGTTCGCAGTAGGCGTATACTGTTGTTTATAAAAGGGGAAATTAATGCTTAAAACTGCACAAGAAGCTATTGTTGAAGCTGGCAAAAGTCTAGGGCTAACGGACGATAAACTGGCAAGATTCTTAAAGCCACAACATGTTCTTAAACATACAATCGAACTTAATAGTGGTAAAAAATTAAAAGCATATAGAATTGAACACAATAATTCACGTGGTCCGTACAAAGGTGGAATCAGATTTCATCCTGATGTAGATCTAGACGAAGTTCAGGCATTGGCCACTCTTATGAGTATAAAAACCGCGGTCGCCAATATACCAATGGGTGGGGGGAAAGGCGGGGTAGAGGTAAACCCCAGGGAACTCAGTGAATTAGAGCTAGAAGAAATTTCACGGAAGTTCGTTCAGGCATTCGTTGATAATTTAGGTCCTCAAAAAGATGTACCAGCCCCAGATGTTAATACAAATGCGCAGATTATGGACTGGATGGTAGACGAGTATAGCAAGTTGACGGGCGATAGAACGAAGGCCAGTTTTACCGGAAAGAGTCTTGAAAACGGAGGCAGTAAGGGACGAGAAGCAGCAACTGGCTACGGTGGGTATATGGTTCTAGATACAATTTTTAGTTCAAGCATGAAAGAATCTGGGCAGATAAAATTAGCAGTACAAGGGTTTGGGAATGTTGGATCTAACTTTGCGATTAAAAGCTTAGAGAACCATCCGGAGTGGAAACTCGTTGCCGTTAGTGATTCCAGTGCAACTATTGTTAATGAGTCAGGTTTTGATGTTAATGAGTTGATAGAATATAAAAAAGCTAAAGGACGATTCAAGGATTATAAAACAGACGACGTTAAAGTCATAGCTACCGAAAAAATCATCGAAGAAGACGCTGATGTTTTAGTCCTGGCAGCGTTGGATGGGGCAGTCGATGAGTCTAATTATGAATCCGTTAAAGCAACAACAATCCTAGAACTAGCAAACGGACCAGTTACCGGAGAAGCAGAGAAAAAACTAACCGAAAAAAATATAAATGTGATTCCTGATGTGCTTGCTAACTCAGGTGGAGTTATAGTTAGCTACTTAGAGTGGAGGCAGAACCTATCAGGGGAGCAGTGGTCGCTAGACGAAGTTAATAATAAACTAAACAGTATTATACGTAGTGCATCTGAGGGGGTTTTTAGCCTGTCTAAAAAACATAGTATTAGCTTGAAACAAGCAGCATTTCGTATAGCACTTGAAAGGTTAAATGTTGCTTAAAGCAAGCTCTAAAGAGTACATTAAGTTAAAGGAGGGTATTTATGTCGTTTATAAAAGACTTTAGTAATTTTGTTAGGGAGCAAGGTGTTGTTGGGCTGGCTGTCGGTTTAGCTATTGGTTTACAGGCTAGTGGAGCAGTGTCAGCAATCGTGGATAACTTCATCGATCCATTAGTGGGTCTGCTGTTAAATGGAACAGACTTATCAAGCATCTCTACTACTATCACAAGGGGAGGCGAAGAGTTGGTTTTTGGTTGGGGTACAATTCTAAATGCTTTGATCACTCTAGTAGCAACAGCATTTGTAATATTCTTTGTAGTTGACAAATCAGGCCTGACGAAGCTAGACAAAAAGAAAGGGGACAAATAGAGTGCCCAAGCAGATTAACGAAAATCTATCAGATGACCAGAAGAGAGTGTTGCTAGAAAAGGGTACCGAAGCTCCAGGAACTGGTAAGTACCTAAGCCATAATGAAGACGGTACTTATTCATGTGCAAATTGCGGGGCAAAGCTATTTGAGAGTGATTCTAAATATGACTCCAAAACTCCTGGGCTGATTGGTTGGCCTAGTTTTGATAAGTCTATTGATGGAGCAGTTGAACAAATACCAGATAGTAGTTTAGGTATGGAAAGAACCGAGATAGTATGCACTAACTGTGAAGCTCATTTAGGTCATGTGTTCGATGCAGATGACGCACCAAGCGGCAAGCATTATTGCATAAATTCTGTGTGCTTGGACTTTACTAGCAAAGACAAAAACTAGAAACTACTGGCAAAATACTTCATAATAGGGGGTGTAATCGGAGGAGCGAAGTCCTATGTATACCGTGACTACCAAAGATAACATCTCCTTTATATTAGAAGGAACTGAACCGATACTCGCTTTTCGTGCAAAGATTTCTGTAGATAAAAAAGACATTGTTTCACTTAAATGGCATGAGAAATTTAATGATTGGCCAGATATGCAAGTCAGAATGCCAGGTAGCTATTTGCCGTCATGGATAATGGCCGGCAGCTATTGGAACGATGAAGGATGGGATTTTGTTTTAGCAAAGAAGCCAAAAGGGCTTACCCAAAGATTACTATTTGACGTGTTGGTTATCGAAACTACTAAAGACAAATACCGCAGAATAATATTGCGCATGGATAAAGATAAAGCAAAACCTATCTTGCAGTGGTGGAAAGAAAAGTAAACACTGTATACTGTGAATTAGAATATGGCGAAAGAAAAATTTATACCAAGCAAGTTTTTGTGGCTAGATTTAGAAATGACGGGATTAGTCCCTGAGAAAGACGTTATCTTAGAAGTCGCTGCTGACATCACAGGTACAGATCTGGAAACTCTTGAGGGTTACGAGTCTTTAGTTAAACAAGAAAAAGATGTGGTCCTTGCTAGAATGCAGGAAAACCCTTGGTGGCAAGATTTCCCTGAAAATCGCGATGATTTTATTAAAGGTCTGGATAGTGCAAAACCTCTAGCAGAGGTTGAAAAAAAGTTAATTGAGCTAGTCGAGAAACATTTCGGTAACGAACCTGCAGTTTTAGCTGGAAACTCAATTCAGAGCGATAGAGCTTTTATAAAGCAATGGATGCCTGAACTAGAACTTAAACTTCATTACAGAATGCTGGATGTAACTTCTTGGAAGATGGTAATGGAGAGTATGTATAACGTTTCATTTGAAAAACCAGAAGTACACAGAGCATACGAGGATATCCAGGCAAGTATCGCCGAACTTCAATACTATTTAGAATGGTTTAAAAACAATGAAGAGTCATAAAGAAGTAGAAGAATTCATACTGTCTATGCCTAATGCAAAACTCGATTATCCTTTTGGAGAAGATGTGGCCGTCTATAAAGTTCCAGTTAGCAAGGAAGAAAAAATGTTTGCACTGATGCCAGAGAAAACAACACCAGTTCGATTAAGTTTAAAGTGCGACCCTAAACTTGCAGCATTGCTTCGAGAAAAATACGAATCAGTATTAGAGGGTTATCATTTGAACAAAAAACATTGGAACACAGTGCTTTTGACTGGGCAGCTAGAAGATCAAGAAATCAAAGATTTAATTGTTCACAGCTACAATTTAGTAACAGGTCTTCCTGGACACGTTCCTGAAATTACTCGGTAGCTACTTTACCATCGTAGACAATAATATTCGTTGCTGCTGTATTTAGAGTTTTTTCACGACCTGGGGTTGTAGTAGCGTTAATCGCACTATTTAATGCTGATTTATATGCTGTAGTTTCCTGTTCTATATATTTCAGTAAGGTCGTATCGTATTGGTCGGCAACTTTAGACTCTTCAAGGGCTTTATCTACTGAGCCATCCCTATGTGCCCTTACTTTTAGGGGTTCTATTTCGTAGCCAATTTGTGTTAGGTAACTACGTATTTCTCTGTAGTCTGATTTCATGATGGAGTTTAAGGTTGCAATCTTGGTCTTTATCGTCTGGCTATCCGAGCCGCTGATACCTATCTCTGAAATTCTAGATATTTCTAATTGTCTGGCCATTAAATCAACCAGGTCATCGTTGTTTGTCTTACCTAGAGAACTGATTATATTGAAGCCGACAATAACAACAATTAGCACAACTGAAACAAACAACACGGATACTATTATTTTGCTTTTAGAGTTTCGCAAGAAAGACGGTCCACCCGATTTTTTAGGGTTGTCCATTATAAAGTCGTATTGGTTTTGTTGTTGAGGTGGCATAAGCATTATTTTAACACTGATTAGAGTAAATACGCACATGCTTGCTAAGCTCAAACTTCTACTAGATACTAATAGACAAAGGATATAATTTTAAATGGATGCCGTCACCGAGGTTAAGAGCCGGATAAACATAGAGGACATTGTTTCTGAGTATGTACAGCTTAAACGTGCAGGTAGAAATTTCAAAGGCTTAAGTCCGTTTACTAATGAAAAAACACCCAGTTTTATCGTTAGTCCAGAAAAACAAATTTGGCATGACTTCTCCAGTGGTAAGGGTGGAGATGTTATTTCGTTTATTCAAGAGGTTGAAGGTCTAGATTTTAAAGGCTCACTTGAGCTGCTTGCTCGCAAAGCTGGGGTTGATCTAAGTAGCTTTAGCAGTGGTAAACCAGGGGATAGTAAGCAAAAAGACAGGCTGTACAAATTAGTCGAATTAGCAGTTGGCTATTATCAGCAGCAACTAACTAAAAACGAACAACCTCTAAAATATTTAAGACAAATTAGAGGTTACGAAAAGCAAACGCTGATTGATTTTAAGTTTGGATATTCGCCAAACGGATCAAATAATCTTGGTAAATATCTAGCAAGCAAAGGTTATACAGACGATGAAATGATTAAAGCGGGTGTTTGCGTGAAGCGGGGGGGCGAAATAGTTGATATGTTCCGTGATAGGTTGATGATTCCTTTGTCCGATACTCAGGGTAGACCAGTTGGCTTTACGGCGCGTTTACTAAAGAAAAACGATAATGCACCAAAGTATATAAACACCCCAGCAACAATTCTATATGACAAAGGTCGGCAACTATTTGGGTTCTCAACGGCTAAAGAATATATCCGCAAAAGTGGGTATGCAGTAGTCGTTGAAGGGAACTTGGATGTTGTAGCCAGCTGGCAGGCCGGGGTTAAGCAGGTTGTAGCTTCGGCAGGGACTGCACTTACGACCTATCACTTAAAAACACTGCAAAGATTTACTGGTGATGTGAGATTAGCATTTGATGATGATAGGGCAGGACAAGAAGCAGCCGAGCGAACAATTCCACTTGCTCAAGAACTAGGAATCGAACTTAGTTTTATAAAAATTCCATCAGGAAAAGACCCCGATGAGTTAATCAAACAAGATGTAGCAGAGTGGCAAAAGACCGTAGATTCACCTATATATATGATTGATTGGCTGATAGACAAGGCAGCCGGCGAAGTCGACCTAACTACTGCGCCAGGAAAAAGACAATTTACTTCCCGTGTACTCAATATCGTTAAACATATTAAAGATGAGGTAGAGGTTGAACACTACATTAGAGTCATCGCCGAAAAGACTAAGACCTCAATCGAATCAGTGAACAAAAAATTTGCAAGCGACAGCAAACAAACTACTGTTAGGTTGAAAAAACCGAAAATTGAAAAAACAAACGCGCCTGAAGACGCCGAGCAAATAATCAGAGAACAGCATTTCTTAGCAATAATTAAAGAGGTATCCGACCTACGAAAAGTTCTAGAGTTGCTGCCCAAAGAGATGTTTTCTGAACAAGCCCAACAATTTTTAGAGGATACTGATTCGATGCAAGAGGTGAAAGACACGAGCGAATATGGTAAGATGTTAACACTTCTATTTGAGGAAAGCTATCAGCATACTGAACACGAGGAGCTTGAGTATCAAATCAAGCAACTCACGAACAGACTGGTCGAATTTTATACAAGACAAGCAAAAAACAACATCTTAAACGAACTCGAAAAAGCAGACGAACACGAGGAGAAACACTTATTAACTCAGGTTAATGAGCTTGAATTGCTAAAGAAAAAAGTTCAGTCCGCACTAAAGTAAATTAACGCCGAGAAAGGAGAGACTTCGCAGCTCTAGGGAAAAGAGCAACCAGAGCACCGGATTTATTCCGTGCCCTGCGTGTCGAGAAAAACCGTAGGTTTGTCTTGAATAGCGAAGCGAAAAATATTTTGCCAAAAAAGAAAGTTGAAGAACCAATAGACTTAGAAAAACGAGCAGCTGAATTGCTCGAAAAAGCTAAAAAACAGGGAAAGATTGACCAAAAAGACATCAACGAGGCCATTCCTGATAAACCAGAAAATATCGATGCACTAGACGGGTTGTATGAGGAGCTTGCTGAGGCAAACATTACTATTACAGCAAAAGATGCTAGTGGGAAAACTCTTAGTGATGAGTGGGCTGGTGATTCGGATGACGATGAAGAAGTTGAGCCAGAAAAAGATACTCGTTACCTAGACGATGTTGCTGATGACTCAGTGCGACTATACTTGCGAGAAATTGGTAAAATTCCACTTCTAACAGCGGAAGAAGAGCTAGCTCTAGCTAAAAAAGTTGTCGCTGGTGATAAACGAGCCAAGGACAAGATGGCAGAAGCAAACATGCGTTTGGTCGTTTCTATTGCTAAGAGATATGTAGGTCGTGGGTTAGACCTGCTTGATTTGATTCAAGAAGGAAACACAGGTCTTCTCCGTGCTGTTGAAAAGTTTGATCCGGACAAAGGTTTCAAATTCTCGACTTACGCTACATGGTGGATTAGGCAAGCGATTACACGTGCAATCGCTGACCAGGCTAGAACTATTCGTATTCCGGTGCACATGGTTGAGACAATTAACAAACTGCTTCGTACTCAACGTCGACTAACTCAAGACCTAAACCGTGAACCAACCAATGAAGAAATTGCTGAGGCAATGGAACTAGACGTTGAAAAAGTTGAGCACATCATGAAGATTAAGCAGGACATTAGCTCTCTAGATGCTAGTGTTCGTGATGATGAAGAAGATTCAGTGTTAGGTGATTTCATCGAAGACGAAGATACAGTAACACCTGAAGAATCAGCAACTGGACAACTACTTAAAGAGCAGGTTAAAGGATTACTTGGCAGTCTTTCTGAACGTGAACAAAAAATATTACGGCTTAGATTTGGTCTAGAAGACGGCAAGAACCACACTCTAGAAGAAGTTGGGCAGGAATTTTCTGTTACACGTGAACGTATTCGTCAAATCGAAGCTAAGGCGCTTGCTAAGCTCAAAAAACACAAGGACTCAAAGAAATTAATGGATTACCTAAAGTAGGCTAACTGTGAAAATAGTTGGAGTAAGCGGCAGAGACAGAAGCGGGAAAGACACAATCGCTGAGTACCTAATTGAAAAAGGCTATTTTGGTTATTCGTTAGGTGATGCTGTGCGCAGACACTCTATGACTCGTCACAAAGACAAAGAGGATCCTATTTCTGTTCGTAACATGACCGAAACTTCTAACTGGCTCCGTACGACCTATGGTCCTGACGTGGTACTAAAGCAAGCTTTAGAAGAGTACGAAAAGGCTCTCGAAAACGGTAAAGTGTATAAAGGCATTGTAGTTTATAGCGTTAGGGCACCTATTGAAGTTGATTTTATTTTAGATAACGACGGTGTGATGGTCTGGATAGAATCATCCGACGAAACACGTTATCGTCGCAAAATTGCAAACATGCGTGAAGGTGAAGCGAAAGTCACGATTGAAGAGATGTTAAGCCAGGAAGCTTTGCAAACTAGCCCACAAGCAGACAAACCTAGAGAAGTCCAAATGGATCTTCAGTATGTTCAGTCTAAAGCCACTGTGGTCATAGAAAATAATAGCGATGATATAGAGCAGTTTTTTCAGAAAGCAGCAGATCAACTTAGCAATAAATTGGAGCTGTGATGAGCGCTAAAACTACTCAGAATGATAAATTTGTAAGTAGCTTAAAAGACTATAAACAAATAATTGATTTAGAGATTGATAAGTATTGTGAACAAGCGTTGACCGATACACACGAGCAGTTCGGTGAGTATTCCCAGGAAGCAGTAAAGGTATTTTGTGAAATTCTGAAGCGTGGCGGTAAACGAATGCGCGGGATTCTGGCTATAAATTCCTATAGAATGTTTGGTGGCAAAAATCCGAAAGTTGAAGCCAAAGCAGCTCTTGCAATCGAGATGCTCCATGCCTACATTTTGATGGCAGACGACATTCAGGATCGCTCTGACACAAGACGAAATGGTCCGACAGCACACGTAATGCTAGCTGACTATCACAAAGAAAATCACTTACGTGATGATTCAGATCATTTCGGAACAAGCATTGCTATTAACGGGTTCTTGTTTGGTGCTCATAGTGCGCTAAATATTTTAGCTGATTTAGATGTACTACCTAAACTGCGACTTGAAGCAATAAAAAACGTTAATAACTTCTTTATTTCAACAGCACATGGTCAGACGGTAGATATTTTTAATGAAGTGATAGAAGAAGCATCTGAGCAGGATGTTGACAAAGTTATGACCTGGAAAACTGCATACTATAGCTTTATGAATCCGCTTCAGCTCGGAGCAATTTTAGCTGGCGCAAAACGAAACGACTTAGAAAAGCTGGAAGATTATTCACTTAGTGCCGGAAGAGTATTTCAGATAACCGACGACATTCTCGGTGTGTTCGGTAAGGACGAAGTTACAGGTAAAAGTTCACTGGATGACATTAAAGAAGGGAAGCGAACGCTTCTAACCGTAAAAGCAATTGAACTTGCCCCTAAAGCTGATGCTTACTACTTAGAACAAATGCTAGGAAATAAAAAATTGACAGCCAATCAATTCAAAAGATGCAAAGAAATAATTGAATCATCAGGCGCTCTAGCTTATGCTCAACGTCAAGCAAAAAACTCTGTTGTTGATGCGCTTAACTCCTTAGATAAGCCAAACAAATCTTGGGGTAAACTAGAATTAGATTTCCTAGAATCGCTAGTCAAGACTTTGCCAAGTAGGGTAAGTTAATTTACAAAAATACAAAATAGTTATAAAATATATCCATAAATATGGAACTTAGTTCATGAACGTTGTAGATTTAGGAAATAGAGAAAGTCTGGAAACTTATAGAGCAGGTGTAGTCGAGGCATTACCGCAGATATTGGGTGATGTTGGGTTCGCCGAACAAGCTAGGTTGGTAGAGCAAGGTAGAGTTAATGACTTTCTGACCTGGTATACGGGCTCCGTCGCAATTGAAGGACATGGCGCTACGGCTAACGCAATCGGTTTAACGCCTGAGCAAACATCTAAATTTAACGCTCATGCTATCGAACACAGATTGATGGGTCCGGTAGATTTATGGACTCCAGATGATGATATACCAACGGGGCAGAATGTAGGCGATATAAAACTATATGACCCATTCCCGGAGATCGATAAGCTAATACCCGAGGCATACCAAGCAGGTAGAAGTTTCGTAGTCGGTGCTTTGTTTAGAGGCATGGTCGGAAGAATTGATTCAGCTGTGGAACTTGCAAGACGAAACGAGAGATTTAATAGTGGGATAGGATATGAATTTGTGATGCTTTCTGGTCAAAGAGAGCCATTGGCTGGAGATTTAGGTGGTGAAGTGTACAAAGAATTTTTCCCTCAAACAACCGGTGATGTGGAACAATATTTAGAACTTTTGAAAGACGAGCCTACAATGGCTACTGCAATTTTCGCAAAACACTTAGAGTTTGTTGGTGAACCTGAAGTCGTATACGATGAAAATCCTGATTCACCTGAAATGAGCCATCCAGACTTAGGTCCTCGAACATGGATAAAGAAATCTTACACAGCCACACTAGACGGAAAACCAGTAACTCTTACAGTGATGAATGCAAAGGCAGTACCTCCAGCAGGGCAGATGAACCGTTCGGGCTGGAAACCAAACGCTTCTGATGCACTTTCTGACTGGATTGAACACACAGATCCAGAAACACTAAACCAAGTAGCTGTTTACAACATATCCTATGCTCATATGCTTCGAATTGCAGCAGCGCTACACAAAGCCGGCCATGATGTGGACAGCAGACTAGCAAGCGCAATCCCTGTAGGGAATATGCCGTTAGAATCAACTTGGTACGGTGTCAACAGAAATGGCCATATGAATGGCGGGACGTTAGGGTTTAAAGAAATAGTCCCAGTAGTGATGAATGTTAATGAGCTGGTCGGAAGAGATAAGAACGATTTAAGCGTCTAGAAATTAACAAAATAGTTAAAAAATCTAGGACAAGCTACGAGCCACTGAGCATCTAGACGAAACGTTTCTAGTTGCTTAAGATCCATTGCTTCACGAGCTTTTCCCACTTGCGGTATTCAGCTTCTTCGAACTGCATGTTACCGATACAGAAACGCTTATCCATTATTTGTGAACAGAACATACAATCACTTAAGTTTTTGCTGTCTTTGATGAACATAGAGTTTGTAATATTCCCAGACCATGAAACCTGGAAGCTCTTTGTGACTTTGTTGCTGTCGTCAACTCGCAAGGAATAAATACAAGTGTTAGATCTTTGGATAGCGGCAGAGTACTCGCAGAAAAGGCTAGTTTCGCTGAACAAAACATTCTTAGAATCGTGGATATCTATACACTGGTATATGTTTTGCGAGCCATATATCGCATCACTTTTGGCAACGTTTAATGAATTAATTGTACGTTCTGCTGCAGTATAGTTTACCTCTTGCCAGATACGCATAATGTCTTCAATTGAATTGATTGGTTGGGTAGGGCGCATCATGTCGTTACCTCTCTCGATGATCCCCTGGAAGTTCAAGAATTTATTTCCCGATGCATTTTGTACCCATGTAGGTTTGCCGGTTACGGAATCGATAACTTCTGATGTTGTCCTGATATCGAACGCAAACTTATCTTTAAACTGGTCTAGTGAATAGGGATTCTGTAAGCCAAAGATTTGTCCGATTATGGTGTCTGCTATCTGTTTTGCTATGTTATCGTCCATGTTCTTCTCCTATTCTACACTGGTTTTGGTTGATTCTTGTTTCATTAATGAGGATAAATCCGGCATGCCTCGGTCAACTACAGGAACGCCACTCATCGCAAATCTTAAGACGGTTGGTGCTAGTATTGTGGCATCAACTGGACTATGGCCAATTTTGCTTTGAGACGAAGACTCTATATTGGTGTTTCCTGTGCCTTCGCCAGGAAGCAGTTCGGTACGTTCGTCTGATCTAAATGCTTCTGGATGAGCCTCTTGTAAAAGTTGTGACACGTCTTTGTTGGTATATTCATTTTCGATGTCTACTGGTTGCACAGAAAAATCAGGTGGTTTCTGGATCTGAGTGGTTATAGCGCTTTCGGCACGATCAAAGAAGTCATCAATTGCGATTGGTGCTGACTCTTCAAATGGTTTCAGTTCCTCAGGACTAACTTTTTGGGCTTCCATAGGTTTCCTGGAAGCCTGGTAATCTTCAGAAACAGGTCGGTAACCGTTCAGCGCATCGTATGAAATATCTACGGTCTTTGCTTTAAAACTAGGTAAAATTTTACCGCCAGCAGAAATCCGTACAATACATTCTCGTGGATGTAGTTCGGTCAAGAATCGTGCTTTTAAGACTTCTTCTTTTACGCCTTTTTCTTTGGACTCCACAGCAATTTCTTTAGGGATTTCCATAGTTAAATTACCGACTAGTTGAGTTGCGTCTTCTTCAGAAACACGGAAACAGTAATAGTTACTTACGTTGGCGAATATAGCATCAGACAAACCTTTTTCTACCTGAGTAAAGTATTGTTGGGTGAGAATTACGAACAGATTGTATTTGCGAGCTTCAGATAATATTGAAGCTAGAGCAGGGGTCTGCACAACCGAAACCTCGTCGATAAATAACAATACTTTTTGATTGAAGGCTTTAGACTGTGCGAGCAGGAATATCTGCTGTATTAGAAGTCCGGCAACTGTTTTTACCACTTTTTCGCCCATAGAGACTTTATTAAGTGAGAATACTGTTAGGAAATTTTCATTAATGCTTTTCTGTAAAGACAAACCACCTTCTGCGAGGAAAGTTGGTTGCAGTTCCATTTCATCAACGATTGAAATAATAGGTAACAAGCCTTTTTCGTAGTGTGCTGTTCGAATTTCGTTAAAGTCTGTACCGAAGAAATGAATTATATTGTTTGGTACATGTCCATCAACATGGTCCAAAATTTGTTGACGCAGTTCCGTTTCTATTAAAAATCTCTTTAGATTACCCATCGACATATTTTTTGCCGTGAATAAGACAAACAGTGTCATTCGTAAAACTCGCTCAACTTGTGAGTTCCAGCTTACGCCAATCAATGACTTCATCAATGTCGTCGTTAATTCAGTTGCACCCGTTACGTCAGCTTCGGCACCGGCAAATAACTCAGCACTGTCGCTCCCGAAATCTACTAGCTGCATACTGCCACCTGCACTAGAATTTTGTAGATCAGTTGCCAGGTTAGCATGTGGGTCAACAACTACTATCCGGTAGTTGTTATTGGTCGGCATTTTGTGTATTCGGTCGATAAATAACTCAATGAACTTAGACTTACCGGAACCTGATGCACCAACAATCATGGAATGTTTATCAAATTCAAAGTTACCCAAGTTTAGATAGTAGGGCTTTGTAAGGTAGGGGAAAGTGTTAACCTCTAAAATACTATTATGACTTTCCGGTGACATCCACTTCAGAGATTTTTCAATATTCAGATACTTTGGGACTTCACTTCGAATAATATTTGAAGCAGAAGAGAAATCCACTGCGAATAAATGAGAAGGGAACGAAGCTGCAGTTTTCTTGGCAACCACAGGTTGACCAGCTGCATCGTTAAAATAAAAGCTTAAACTAACCTGGTCGTATTTATCGGTTAGCCAGCGAGTTTCGCAGATAAAATGCTCTAACTTAATATTCTTTTTAGTAGACATTTTTTCTTGCAAGTTAAGTAAATTACCACCACTTGGCAGGGTGAAGAAGCCCTGTTTGCCAGGGTTTTCCGGAGTAGCTATTTCTTCTGCTTCAACGGGTTGTAAGGTGCAAAAATCATTTGCGCTTGAGAGCGAAGATAAATCTTTCTCCGACTCAATAAAATAGCGCATGTGATTATCATGTAATGTGATGTGATAACGAATTTTCTTAAGCAGGCCACTATTGCTAGCTATAGATTTATTGAAGGCAGCAAAAGCTTCTTTTGTTATTTCATCTTTGTTTATGAATAGCTCAAATACGTAGCTCATCTTTAAGTTTATTGTACTTCTAATGAAGTCTTTCTGCTAGCTTCTGTGCCGGCTTTAACTAAACCAAAGATTTGCTTTATAGACTCTGCAATCTGTGGGCTGTCGATAATCATACCAATCGCTTCTTCGCCGAAAGAAATAATACTAACTTTGTTGCCGTAGGCTGCGATCTCTACCGGGGCAGTGTAATCATCCACTCCAATTTGAGTACGGACCAGGTTAAATTCGGAGTCCAGTTTTTTGTTCCACGCATCAGTGTCTTCGCTGCCATTTAGGACATGGGTTTTTATTCCTAGTTGTGCTCGCTTTTTCTTGTAGGCAATATAGTAATCGGTAGAAAGTAGGTCTTGATCGTGCAGGGAACGGAACAAGTAGATGTCCTTACAGGTACGCAAGGTGTCATTGTATATTTCTTTAATTTCGTTAATGCCTTGGTAAAACTTAATGCCTGGTTGGTCTGAAAACGTCTGGAAATACTTGAGCATCATTGGCATAGATGCTTGCACTTTTCGTTCTTGCTCGAGTGCTTCACCGCGTTTTTTTGCGGCCAATCTCTCTAGAGCTACCGGGTTCTCTGGGTAGTAAGTTAATTTTTTTCTGACTTCTTTTTCTTTGGCTAGCCCCATAGTGGTTAGTTGGTCCAATACTGCATATGCGTTGGTGCGCTTAATTTTGAGCTTCTCTACTAATTCCGGTGGGGTAAGCGATCCAGATTTAATAAGGGTAATATAAGCACTCGCTTGAGTGTCATTAAGTCCTATCTTGGTTAGGGTAGCCTTATCCATGTAATAAAAATATCAGAAAAATATATATTTGTCAATAAAAAAATGACAAAATGCCAATAATAAAAACAGATAAAGCACACCAATAAGACATCGTATAATTGACAAAAATATAGATTTAATTTATTGTTTATATCCAAAGGAGTTTTTGATGAGTGCAAGAGAAGTAAAGATACCTCCATTTATGGAAGAAGGCTCGTTAGCTGGAGGTCTGCATGCCTTAAGTGTTAAGCCAGAACCAAGTATATTGCCAGCGCCTGAAAGTGATGTGCCCGTAATAAATAGCTTGTTAGACAGGAAGGGTAGACCAATAGGAACTTTTGATAGAGCGATGGCAGCCCATGTTTGTAATCAAGATGCATTTTATGGGGCGCCTACGGCCGAGGCGGTAGCAATTGACCATATAATTGATCAAACATGCAAAGTTGAAGGATTAGATGATTGGGGGCGACTTGGTAGAGTAAGTGTACTCGGTTTTACTACTTTAGCAGCACTTCGGCCAGAGGAAGGCATGCGAGAAGCCCAAGAGTTCCTAGACCGCCCGATTACTTCTAGTACGTGACCATGGAGGCTGCGTGGCAGACTCGAACGTTTTTTAGTGCAGTCAAAGTGTTGTTCATAGTTCGTAGTGTAGCATATGCTTATCTGATAGGTTTAAGGTTATACTGAGTGTATGGCTGAGAGGAAAAAGTTAGCGATCATTGATCCCAGTAGTAAGCCAGAGGCTATTACAGGACAGGTGGTAAGTAGATTACGGGGACCTTATGTCAGAGCGTAAAAAACTGGCCATAATAGATGGGAAGTCGGTGTTTTACCGTGGTTATTATGCGATGCCAAACCTGAGTACAAAAGATGGAACACCAACTGGTGGTGTTTACGGATTTTGTGCTATGGCACTAGAGCTAATAAAGAAACTTGAACCGGACTACGTCTGCGTTGCCTGGGATAAACCTAAAACCAACATTCGTAAGCGACTGGCTATATATCCAGACTATAAAGCAGGGCGCAAGCCAGCTCCACCAGATTTTTATGCGCAGATTCCAATTCTTCACGAGGTATTGGAGGCCTTCAATTGGCCGTTATATGAATTCGATGATTACGAGGCAGACGACATCATGCATACCATGGCAAAGAAGGCAGAGAAGTCTAATCTAGAAACCATGCTAATAACTTCAGATATGGATGCGCTGCAGAGTATCGATGAACATACACATATGTATGCACTCAAGAAAGGCCTAACGAATATACAGAAGTTTGACCCAAAAACGTTTGAAGATAAGTATGGTATTAGCGTTGACCAATTTTTGGACTCTAAGGCATTAAAGGGCGATGGTTCTGATAATATTCCGGGAGTTCCAGGAGTTGGGGAAAAGGGCGCTAGCCAACTACTGCAAGAGTACGACACTCTTGATGGGGTCTATGAAAACCTGGCGTTAATTAAAGCTAGCCTGGCTAAAAAGCTCGAAGATGGCAAAGACTCTGCCTATATGAGTCGTGAAGTTGCACGGTTGTTCGACGATGCTCCAGTGGGATTAGACCTTGAACAAATGGATGTAAATAAACTAGATACTGCTAAGTTAGCGGCCATACTAAAGCGACTAGAATTTAGAAGTTTACTGCGTAATCTGCCGGAGGGAATGCAGAATGTGGATGCGGAAAACATTGCACCAGCAAGTTCAGATTTTGATCTACACATACCAAAAGTTGTTCAGGTTAATTCAGCAAAAGATTTAGATAATATTAAGCTCGAAGGTGACGTAGTATTGCATGCTCGAAGTGCAGGGAAACACGGCAAAGATCCTAAGCTAGTTTTGCTCTCGGACGAACAAACCTGTTACGTGATTGATGCAAGTAAAAAACTCGATATCCCTAAAGTTTTAGTAGGTATTTCATCTGTTTCTGGATATGATCTGAAGAATTCATTCAAGGTTTTATTGGAGCTCGGTGTAGAAAAACTTCCAGTAGTTACTCACGATGTCTTGGTTGGTGCATACATAATTAATGCACTGCGTCGTGACCAGTCTTTAAGTGAACTATCAAGTAGTGATTTAGGCTATGAAACTGAACTAGACAGTCTAGATGACGAGGAAGTAGCTTCTAAAGCCGGAGAGATTGTCGCTGTTATTCGTGCACTGGGAGTCATGCAAGGTGAACAAATGAGTGAAGTTACGTCGCTCATCAAAATGGCAGAGACTGTAGATTGGCCGGTGATTCCGATACTTGCACGGATGGAACGAGCTGGAATGAAGCTAAATCCGAAGTTCTTCTCAGACTTGTCTGAGCAGTTGGCGGACCAAATTAGCGATATTGAACAAACCATCTATGGTCATGCTGACCAAGAATTTAATATCTCTAGCCCATCACAATTGTCAGAGGTACTTTTTGAAAAACTAAATCTGCCCACTGAAGTTAGTAAAAAAGGAAAGGCCGGGCATTATTCTACCGCCGTAGGAGTGTTGGAGAAGCTAAAAAACATGCATCCGATTATTGAGTGCATCGAACAGTATCGTGAGTATACCAAGTTAAAAAGCACGTACGTGGATCCTTTGCCGAAAATGGTTGATGAAAACGACCGACTGCATAGTACTTTGAATATGACTATTGCACCGACCGGCAGATTGTCTAGTGTTGATCCAAACTTACAAAACATACCCGTTAGAACAGAACTAGGACGTAAGATTCGCGAAGGATTTATTGCCGAGAAGGGTAACGTATTAATTAGCGCAGACTATAGTCAATTTGAGCTGCGTATCGCGGCTGCGATGAGTGAAGACCAAGATATGATTAAAGCCTTTAATGAAAATCGTGATATTCATACAGAAACAGCCGCATTGATTCAGGGTGTTCCAGCAGAGCAAGTAACCAAAGATATGCGATATGCCGCAAAGGCTGTGAACTTTGGAATCTTGTACGGGCAGGGCGTGCATGGTCTGTCGGAAGGTACAGGCATTAGCTATAAAGAAGCAAAAGACTTCATAGAAAAATACTTCGAAGTGCGTCCAAAACTAAAGGGGATGATTGAGCAATTCCGAGCTGATGCCAAAGACAAAGGATATGTTGAAACCGTCATGGGGCGCAGACGTCCAACGCCTGATGTGCAGAGCAGTAACTTCATGGTTCGTGAAGGTGCATATCGCGCAGCGATTAACATGCCGATTCAAGGCTCTGCTGCAGACCTCACTAAGATGGCCATGACAGCGGTTGAAGATAGACTGCCAGAAGGTGCTTTCGAGATAATGCAGATCCATGACAGCATTATGGTTGAATGTCGTGAGGTGGACGCGGACAAAGTTAGCAAAATGATGGTAGAAGTCATGGAGAGTATCAAGCCAGACCTAGGCGTGAACCTGAAAGTCGATGTGTCAGTCGGCAAAACTTGGGGCGAGCTGTAGTGCACAGTGATGATAAAGCCCGGGAAGCGAGTCTAGCTAAAGACGATTATGCTGATGGTGACAGTTGGGTCGTTCAGCTGAAAGATTTCCAAGCTAAATATAGTTATGGACGAACTAAAAAAGCTTAAGGATACATATGAAAATATACTTTGTAAGACACGGACAAAGTGAAGCGAACGAAGCGGGTATAGTTGCAGATAGTTCACCAAAACTAACGCTAAAGGGTATCGAGCAGGCAGAGAGAACAGGTCGTGAACTAAAAGATATGAACATAGCCAAAGTAGTGAGCTCAACATACGTTCGTGCTCAGCAAACTGCCGAAATAATCGCAGGTGAGATCGGGTTGGGTCTAAAGGACATCGAGCTACTGGAAGAACTGAAAGAACGAGGGATGGGAGAATGTGAGGGGAAGCCAAAAGATTTAGATAATGCATCGTTCTTTACGTTTGATACTGAAAGGGGATTTGAAGCACAGGCCGATTTAATCGAACGGCTAGTAAAGGCACTTGAAGTTATTATGCAGAAGTTCGGAAGCGAGAACATAGTGGTAGTTGGGCATGCGGTATCGGGATATTACTTTCAGCAAGTCATAAAAGGTTATAGGAAATTCTCAGATTTTGAGGATTATAAGCATATGAAAAATGCGGATTATATTGAGATAGAGATATGAAAATGCCGGAGAAAGAACTGCTGAAATCCATTAGACACATGGCACTGAGTACCGTTAATGAAGACGGAACCCCACACAACACACCACTGTTTTTAATCTACAACGAAGATCTAACGCAACTTTATTGGGGTTCGCATCCTAGCTCGTTGCACTCAAAAAATATTCACAGAACTGGCCAGGGATATGTAGTTGTGTTCGATAGCAAGGTTTGGGGACAGGGAGGATTATATCTGACGATAAAAAATGCACATATGGTCACAGAGGATGAACTTCCGGAAGCTTTAAGGGTGCACAATAATGCACGTAAACGCTGGGGTAAAGATCCGCTTGAAACTAGTTATTATCAGGAACCAAATCCTCAGAAAATGTATGTCGGCGATATAGATAAAATCGAAGTTTATAATGTTGTTCGAGACAAAGATGGACTAGTATGCGAAGAGACTAGAAAACAAATTGGTCCAAAGGATTTATTATATGGGTAAACTGGTTAGGGATAAAATTCCCGAGATAATAAAGCAGGATGGGAAAGAGCCTATTGTTAGGCTTCTAAATAATGAAGAATATCTTTTAGAACTAAAAAGAAAACTACTAGAAGAATCAGCTGAATTTGTAAAAGCTACTGACCTAACTAGTATGAAGGAGGAGCTCGCAGACGTCCTAGAAGTTATCCAGGCAACGATTGTAGCAATCGGCTTCGACTTACAAGAGATACAAAGAATCCAACTGTCAAAGCAAAAGGACAGAGGTGGATTTAAAGAGCAGATTTATTGGGAAGGAAATAAATGATTAAGGCAATAATTTTTGATTGTTTTGGGGTTGTTTATTCAGATGAATTCGGATTGGTTTATGAGCATTTTGGTGGCGACTTGGAAAAAGACGCAGAGTTTATTGAAGGCACATTCTTTAGAGCTAGCAAAGGACAAATAGAAAGTGGTATTCCAGAAATCGCAGAAAGATTAGGAATAACTCCTGAAGATTGGCGAAGCTACCAAGATAATATTCGAGGTTTTAATGAGGACTTGCTTGTGTATATTAAGGAACTTAAAAAGTCATACAAGATAGGCATGCTATCCAATATCGGTAAGCGCGGACTGGCGAAGAATATGGATTATTCAGTGCTTGAAGATCACTTTGATTCAATTGTTGAGTCTGCAAAAATCGGGTTTGCAAAGCCTGAGGCTAGGGCGTATGAAGTAGCTGCAGAACGATTGGGAGTTAGACTCGATGAATGTGTGTTTACTGATGACAGGCCTACATATATCGATGGCGCTACTGCAGTTGGGATGAAAGCAATTTTGTTCGAAAAAACTAAGCAATTTATTGCTGATTTAGAAAAACTACTAAGCTCTGAATAAAATCTTTGTATTTACACCTGGGAATCGTATAATTAGCTAATAAATTAGGAGACAAAAATGACACCAAACCATTCTACTGCTATGGACCTTGATCCAATAGTTAGAGATAGAAATGTACTTACTAGAACAGCTTTAGTCGCAGCACTTGCGCTCGCAGTCGTTATGCCAAGTCAAAAGGCTGACGCTGCTATACCTGAAGAAGACCAGGTTACTCGCGGAGTAGTATTTACGTCATCGGGAACACTAACTTGTCCAGATATAGAAGGGTTAATCAGAGCTGACCAGCAACGTACTTTAATCGCTTAAACTGTGCGCAATTTTACAGACAAAATTCATTGTCTGTGAGAGTATACTGACACAAACACACATACTCTTTTATCAAGTTTTGGGGATGCTTAGGGGGTAGTGCAATGAGCGGCGCTGCAGTTTTAGACGCAGGGACGGATGGTTCTGGAGCAGGACCACCTCCTGAGGTTGGTGAACGTACACCAGATGGATTTGGTGATGGGGGTGATTGGGAACAATGGTTGCGCCAGTTCGATCCAGAATTAGCAGAGTTATTAACTGTTGAGCGGGTTAAAGATGTAGGTAGAGGAGTGACGTCTATCGTAGAGGCCGAAATCCCGCTAGCAGCAGGTCATGTCGCTGCCTCTGCCTACGTTACGCCGACACATCCGGGTATCAGACAAGTTGCACCTGGATTCTATATTCTGAATTAGGCGCCCATAATTTTGGCTGATATTTTGCCTATGGGATGAGATGGATCTCTGATAACTGCGCCAATTTCGCTAGATTCAATTTTAGGTGCAAGAGGTATTCCAACATATTTAGCGAAAAGCATATTTAGGCCTTCTGCCACTGCTCCATTGTCGAACCGATCAAACACGTTACTTTCACTGAAAACTGTATCTAACCATCTCCGGAATCTTTCAAATTCTGCCCATTGCTCGCCTAGCATTTCGTCACCATATCCTTTGGCGCGGATGTTTAAGACGGCATCATCGACATCTCTTCTATCACGCGTACGTTCTACGAGTGGCCTCGTCATAGTCCTACCTAAATGTACGACAGGGGCATCAGTAGGTATTCGTATTTCATCGTAGCCTGGTATGTCTACAATACAAGTCCATAAATCATGTCTTGGGTATTCTAGATATTGTCCTGTAGTGGCAAAAAGTTCCTCATATCCAGAGTCGGCATCATACTCTGTTCGGGTTGCGTAGTGCCACGGACGAAATTTTCCGAACTGTTCTTCGAAGAAGAACTGCGAAACCTCAGGCCCCAGAGGGAAGCCAATCTCGTTAGCACGTTCGTTGAGTAGCTTTTGCATTTTGGCTTGTCGTTCGCCTTTAATGCTTCCTTCTCCGTCTAATGCGCTACCTTCTCTTGCATACTCTGCATCGGCATCAACAACTTCACCGTCTACCCATAGTTTGTATATCCGAAAATCTAAGTCTACACGTGTGCCTTCACCTGGTCGGTATAATGTAGATTTTGCTATCGTGTCTGATTTTGGATTTGTTACAACATATTCTCTAGCAGCAGGATCAAACTCTGTATCTGGGTCCTTCAAAGCCTTCTTAGCCAAACCTCCAGATGATACATATTCTTCTATTCCACAAGCTTCCATAATTCCAGGAACTACCTGGTAAAAAGGTACTAAACTTTGCTCCATGCCCCCTTCCGGTATACGTGCAATTCGTGCCTCACGGCTACGGCTAGCCCAAGCTTTATATAAAAGTGCTGCCCCGGCTGCAACACCTACTGTTGCGCCAGCTCCTCTTTCTAAACTTTCTAGTGACATAATTTTCTCCTACGTTAGGGTAATTATCGACAAAATATTGATAAACAGCAAGCATGAGAACTATTAAATGCTAAACTAACTGCATGAAGAAGTTTTACGTAGGTGTTAAGGGTATAATTCACGACTACAACAAAGGTTTTTTGGTCCTAAAGGCCACCAAAGGCCACTGGGACACGCCTGGGGGTCGAATGGACGAAGGGGAGGACTTCGATACAGCTCTTGCTAGAGAGCTATCAGAGGAGCTTCCAGGGTCAGATCTAAAGTCTATAGAGGGCTTAGAGGGAGTTTTTCGACTACCTAAAGACATAGATGGAGATATAAGTTTGGTATTAGTCTACTTCTTAATAACAGCGAAGTTGCCAGAAGAGTTGCAGCTCAGTGAAGAGCACGAATCCTACGTATGGGTTAAAAAGGTTGAAGAGATACCAGATGGATTAAATCAAGAAGTTAAACGCATATTAGAACGCCATCTAAAAGCATAAATAGTATTGACAAAATAGTGAAAAACATGCTATAATATAAGCATTATGGAGTTTGCATCAAAACTACGTTGGTTTTTGGTCATCATAGCTGTAGTACTGTTTATGGTACTAATCGGCTGGGGACTGTTTTCTATTGCCAGAAGCTTATTTGATAGTGGTTCAGGGAATAGCAATAATTCAACAGGTCAAAGTCAGATAATCGACGAAGAGGTGAGACTTACCTCACAAGCTAGCTATATTCTAACAGGTAGAGTTGTAGCGAACTCCGAACAAAGATCTTATCAAATTGACGTATCAAGCAGTGTGGTTAGCATGACAGTTTATGGTTCTTATGGGCAAAAAGTTATTCGTGAAAAAAGCTACACAAACACGCCTGAAGCCTACAGTGCGTTTCTAGCATCAATCGATAACCTAGGAGTAGAAAATCGGTTAAACGGGACAAACACCGAAGATGATTTTGCAGAAGAAGGCAAGTGCCCAGGTGGCTATACATACGTCGTAGAGTTGGATAATGCTATCAGACGATGGACAACCAGCTGTAGTGATATCCCAGGAACAGCTGGATTTAACATGAACTCAGTTAAGACTCTTTTCCAACGACAAGTTCCAGACTTTAGAGAACTAGTAGACGATATAGATTTCTAACAGTTCTTCTTTGCTACACTGTAGATGATGATAAAAGCTATATTATTCGATTGCTTTGGGGTTTTGGTAACTAGTTCTTACGAGCCATTTAAATCAAAGTACCTGCATAACGATCCTGAATTAATTGAAAAGTTCATGGCTGTAGAAAATCGCTCAAGTAGGGGCGAGATTAGTTTGGAGCAAGCCGAAAAAGAGTTCGCTGAACTGGCAGGTATTTCTTTCCATGAAGCAGCAGACATCTTGACTGATAACCCGAGAAACCCGATATTGCTTCGTTATATTGAGCAGGAGTTGAAGGATAAATATAAGATTACAATGCTCTCAAATGTTGCCGATGATAGGGTAGAGGATCTATTTTTAAAAGAAGATATTGAGATGTTCGACGATATGGTTTTGAGCTTTCAGGTAGGACTGGCTAAACCCGATTCAAAAATATTTGAACTGGCAGCCGAAAGATTAGGTTTGAGCCCTGAAGAGTGTGTATTTGTAGATGACAGTCAAGGATATTGTATGGGTGCAGAAGCAGTTGGTATGAAGTCAGTATGCTATCACAATTTTGGGCAGATGCGAAAACAACTCGAACATATTCTAACCACTAATTTGGATAAATAGTTTTTTGTCTAAATTACACTCAACTGTGATCTGAGGTAATTCCATACGCAGGATTGTAGCTAGTGGAGCATTAGGGACCGTAACGGTGTAGCCAAATTGCGATGCACTAACATGTACTTTAACTCCGTGATTATTCTCGACATATTCTCGCAGAGCCTTCATTTGTGTAGGTTCTTGCGGATGCTTGTCCTTCATTAAGTCTGCTATTGAATCCATCAGTTTTTAATTCCGCTAGCTCTAATTGCAAGATAGCCCATAAATATCCCCATGAGCACAAAGCTAACCACAGGCTGAAAGGCTAAAAGAACCAGTCCTATTACTAAACGTATAAATATACTTCCCGTTAATTCCGATGTTGCGTAGATAGGCTGGACCCTTTCTTCCTCGAGTGTGTTTAATTTTTCGTACAGATACATTTCGCGGGCAGGTTCAAGGAACGCTGTGCTAAACGACGCCATAACCAAGAAAAGCAAACTTATTATAGATGTAGGGCCTAACACAGCAAAAATCAACATAACAAAAGCTATAAATGCGTATGCAATCGTGAAGGGAAGACGGTACTTAAACCTGTCCACTACTTTGTAGGTTCTGAATTCTAGTAAAAATAACGGCATCTGAGTAATAGTTAGAAGAAGTCCGATCTCTGCGGTATCTAGACCGCTATCCTTTAAGAAAACCGTCAGAAAAACAAAAATAAAAACCCAGTACATGTCGACGCCACCTCCCAGTAAGTACGCATCACGCAAACGTTTCTGGCTCATATAATGACGTATATTTTTGACGATATCAGAATCTATATTATGACGTTTTTTTTCGCGAACAGGAATTGTTTGCATTACCATAATTAATGTTGAGAGCAGAGCAACTGATCCCCCGATAATATAAAGTATGGAGAAGGAGTATCTATCAATAATTAAAGTTGCTAAAAACGGAGCTATCATCCACGAAAAGTTAACCAGAGAACCCGCAAGAGCGACGTTTTGCCTATACACTTTCTTTGAAGGAGAGTCATCTCTGAATAAGATACTATAGGCGCTAATAAATGCTGATAATAGTAACCTGCCTATTAAGTACAAAAACAGTGCAAAGACAGCGTGTTTCACTTGCCCAAATACGAATATCGACAAAGCAAAACAAAAAGTTGATCCGATCAAAATCTTCCCTAGATTAACGGTTTCAAGTAAAGCAGGAAGCCACAGCGCAAATAGCAGGTTAATTATCATCACAACTGCGGTTGCTACACCAATTGCTCCGGCACTCATTCCTAGATCATGTAGATATAGAGAAACTGTAGCAACAATAACTGCGGCACCTACAGTAGTAAGCAGCCTGACAAGAATCAGTTCCTGGGGTGCATTTAGATGTGTGTGGCCTTTTACAAACTTCCGCATCATCTACAGTATACCCATATTCTTTTGGAAAAAATCAAACATAAGCTATTATTCATTCAAGATGCCAAATGCTTCCAATATAGAACTATTAACTGATAGATATGGAGGAACATTTGATGGAGTTGACTTTAACGTAAGCGCCTTTAGGTCTGCAGACAATGACAGCCCTCAAAATGTAGTACTTTACCGTGGAGGCTTGCTAGACATCAGAACCTCTAGTCTAGTAGAACTAGCCAAAAGAACAGTTATAGAGTCTGAAGGTGAAATTGTTGCAGGCGCAATCAGAACAGAAAGGCCTCTGATGCCTCATGATGCAATTGCTGCTGCTATGCAAGCTCGCGAGCAAAGAGCGCGTAGCGCGGGAGGTGCGTTGTTGCAAACGGAGAGGTTTTATCAGGGTGCTGAAAATATTGTGGTTGCTGGCCAATCACAAGGGGGAGTATCTGCAGTCGACGGGATTTTGAGAGCAACTAATCATAAGGGTAATAATCAGCACGACAAGGACATAAATATTCGTGCTTTAACTATTGATACGCCTGGAGTTTATGGCCAGCTAGATACATCTGTTGTTCCTGGGCTGGTGAAACTGGGCCTGCACTGCTTACCAGACCTATTCAGGATGGGTAATGTACAGCGCAGCAGAATGATATGGGATACCGTGAAGAGAGGGTATTCTCCCTACGAGGCAATGTTTGTGCTCGGTGAGATAGCATATTTGAGTACAATTGATTTGCGTCCTGAACTTGAGCAGCTTGATGATGCCGGAATCGACAGGCGACATGCTTGGCATTCGCTCGATGTTGTCCCAGGTGCTGCGGAGGCATGTGATAGAAGTGTAGTTTTCGATGGAGGTCACCTGCAATCTCTTCATGGTAAAGGTGCAGACGAGATGGCAAAATATGTCGTTAGCTTATTTGGTGATCCGTCACCTAAACTTTCTCTCGTTGTCTAAGCTACAATAGACGTATGCCAGAGTTGCCAGAAGTAGAAACCGTTCGAACAGGTTTAGAGAAGTTAATAGTCGGAAAGAGCATTGAAAACATTACTCACGACTGGGAAAAATCTTTTCCGAACGATCCAGCAAGTGTTAGCCAATTTGCCATTGGCTCTAGGATAACTGCTGCTAAAAGACGCGCCAAAGTTTTGTTAATCGAACTTTCTAGTAACTATACGCTAATGACTCATTTGAAAATGACTGGGCAGTTAGTCTATGTCGGCAATGAGCGTTTTGGAGCAGGTCATCCCAATGATTCATTGATAAACAAATTGCCAGATAAAAGTACACGAGTAACAATAAAATTTACAGACGGAAGTAACCTTTTCTTCAATGATCAGCGTAAGTTTGGCTGGATGAAGTTGTTGCCAAACGAACTGGTTTCCGAGGAGCCATTTATGCAAAAAGTAGGCCCTGAACCTCTGGAAATTGAGTTTACGGATAAAATATTTGTTCAACGTGTGCGAAGGCGAAAAAACAGCAATATAAAGGCTGTTTTATTAGACCAAACGGTCCTAGCAGGCGTAGGAAATATATATGCAGATGAAAGCTTGTGGAGTGCGAAAATCCACCCGGCAACGATAGTTAAAGATATGAGTGACAAGCAGCTAAAACTACTACATCATGAACTGCTTGCTGTACTTAAACTTTCGATTGAAAAAGGTGGCAGTACAGATAGAAATTACGTAAACGCAGAGGGTAAAAAAGGAAGTTACATTGATTTCGCAAAAGTCTTTAGAAGAGAAGGAAAACCGTGTAGCAGATGTGGTGCAACAATAGAAAAAACTAGAGTTGCTGGCCGCGGCACCCACCTCTGTCCAACTTGTCAAAAACATTGACAAAATAGCTAAAACTGTGCTATAATATGTTTTATGGCAATTAATAATCAGCCTACTCCTAATCACCAACCACGAATACCTCGTTCTTTGGGTGTATTGATGGCAACTGTTGCTCTATCTGCTTGTGCAACAGGCCCGAGAGGTCAGCTAACAGATGAAACGATTCCTCCTAACGAAATTTCTTTTGATGCTGACTATTTGAAAGAATTGAATGAAAGTTCTGGTATGCCTGGCGATGAACAAATGGTAGAGCAGGAGCAAGTTGATTCCGCTGGTCCCGAGTATACAGCTTATCTAGAAAGTGCTGAGAGAAATAACGAGTTGCGTGGATTTATAAAGGATCAGGCTGCCCAGTTGTATGAACTGGCAGGTAACCTCGACGAGCTTAGTATCAGTGGTTACGAGTCGGAATTTGAGGGTTCACTAAACTCGATAGTCTTTGAGGGAGACTTAGGGTCGAATCGGTACACCTTCATTATTTACGGCGAAGAATCTGATTCAGAAGCATACGAGACAGATCAAGGTGACATAGCAATGGACCCATCAGAGATATTTATTATGGCTTCCGATGCAGAAACATCAGAGCTAAGATGGCACACATCAATAATTAGTGATCACTATCCTGGCAACGACTACAAAACAGGCTATACAATTATCGATCACGATTCAGATGACGAAGAAGTCAGGTTTGTAAGTAGGTATGCGAGCCAAAGTGGCATAGTTCGGACCAATCTTTCACACGATGGTGAACCCGTTAGCGCTGAGAATGAAACGGCTTTAGTACCGGAAGATTTAATGCGTGTTGATAACAGAACAGCAGGTATCATACAAGACACAATCCTTAGGTTTGAGGATGTATTAGAAAATGAACGTGCAATGGAGAGCGACCTAGAAGGTCAACTTGGCGGACAAGTTAGTCCGGGGCCTGGTTTTGATGAAGGTGACGACAGAACACACGAAGGACCAAGTGGCGCCGGTGAGGAAACCCCGATTGTGACAGGAACAGTTCCTAGGCCTACGGTAATTAACGGAACCCTAGTAGTTCCTACTACAATAGCTGAGCAAGACGACAGTGGTGAAGAGGCTACGAGTCCCAGAAAAGGTGGACCTGTCAATAAAGGTGGAAGTGCTGGCGAGCCTGCTCCTAAAGGTGGGCCGACACCATCAAATACTTTAGCCGAAACTAAATAAGCAGTTGTATAAATAACTTCTTATAACCGGATTGTTTACTGCTAGAATAAGTTTACTTATGAAGGTAGTTTTGAGCGGTAGCAATGACCATTTAATACATGAGGAACTACTTTCCATTGTTAAGAAATTCAATGAAAAACATGCAGGGTCAATCGAGCGTTTTGATGGTGCAGAATTAACTTCTAGCGACCCTGTGCTTGATGCTGTGCGAAGTATTTCATTCTTGGACCCAAGAAAACTAGTTGTCGTCAGTAACTTTGCAGAATCTAAAGAGTTACTAGACAAGAGCGAAGCTATAGTAGAGCAGACAGCTGACTCCACAGACCTAATAATTATGGGTAAATTTGATAAACGTTCTGTCGCCTATAAATACTTAAAGAAAAATACCGACTTTAGGGCTTTTGAAGACTTAAGTTTAGCTGAGTTAAGTAAGTGGGCAATAGACTACACGGGCGAACAGGGTGGATTGATTCAATATGAAGCAGCTTCGTATTTGGTCGAGCAAATTGGTACCAATCAATACCGTTTAAAAAATGAGCTTGATAAATTAATTGCGACTGAACGTGATATCGACAGAGATTTGATTGATGAGCTGGTTGAGCCAACTGCGCAAAGCAAAGTATTTGCACTTCTGGACGCGGTATTTAATGGACGGTCCAAACAAGCCTGGTCACTATACAGAGATCAGCGCGCACAGGGTGAGGAGCCGTACAAAATACTGGCAATGATTGTTTGGCAGCTGCAGCAGCTTACCCTAGCTGTTTATGCGCCGCAGAAAACGAAAGATACTTTAGTTAGTGCTGGGATGTCACCTTATTCTGCAGGCAAGAACTTGCAGATGGCAGGTAAGATATCGCCCAAGAACCTAAGATATTACATAGATCAGCTTGCGAAAATTGATACGCAATCAAAAACAAACGCCAACATTGAGTCGGCGCTTGCGGTTTATATCGCTGACGTAGCCAGCATTCAGGCTACTTCTTAGAAGTTTTCTTTGCTGGTGCCTTTTTAGCAGCAGGCTTCTTAGCTGGAGCTTTCTTTGCAGCAGGTTTCTTGGCAGGTGCGGCTTTTTTAGCGGCAGTCTTCTTTGAGCCTGGCTTAGTTGTGCCAGCAGCTTTGCTAGCAGAATTCAGCTGACTTTTCTTACGGGCTGCTTTGCTCTTGCTGATAACACCTTTTTTATAAGCAGTATCGATAGCAGAGTAGGCTTCTGACTGTTCCTCGGTAGAGTCTTTTTTAGAAGTTACTTTTGCTTGGAAAGCCTTGATGCTTTCACGCATAGTTCGCTTAGTTTTTGCATTAGCGACGCTAGCTTTAGAGCTTGAGCGCACGCGTTTTTTAGCTGATTTAATAATCGGCATAGTTTTTACAGTTCTCCTAGTTGATTATTCGTTAGATTAATATTTGTAATCTTATCTGTAACTATACTAAAATTTGGCCCATTTGTAAACAGAGTAGGTAAAAGTGTTTACAATAAAATAAAGCTTATGGTACTATTTGACTGTATCTATACCAAAAAATAAAAAGTATGAACAATCAGCAAAAACAACAGGTAGTAGAACAAGTTAAATCAGCCAATAACGTATTGGTTACAGTTAGCTCTAACCCAACAGTTGATGAATTATCAGCGTCTGTCGGGTTAACCTTAGCTTTGAATAAACTAGGAAAGCACGCGACCACTGTTTTTAGTGGTGTCGTTCCTTCTACTATTGAGTTCCTGCAGCCGGAACAGACTATTGAAACAACAACAGATAGTTTGCGTGATTTTATAATTGCACTAGATAAGTCAAAAGCTGACAAACTGCGCTACAAAGTCGAAGACGATGTAGTTAGAATTTTCATCACACCGTATAAAACGACAATTACAGATAAGGATTTACAATTTTCGCACGGCGATTTCAACGTTGACGTTGTCATAGCTATTGGCGTTACGCGTCGTGAAGATCTAGACAGAGCAGTTACGGCTCATGGGCGAATTTTGCACGATGCAACAGTGGTTTCAATTACTCGAGACGTCAACAGCGAATTAGGGTCTCTCAACTGGCAAGAACCACAAGCAAGTTCTTTGTGTGAAATGGTAGGTTCGATGACACTTGAAGTTCAGCAAGATGTGCTAGATGGTCAGATGGCTACTGCATTCTTGACAGGTATTATTGCAGAAACTGACAGATTTCGAAACGAAAAAACTACACCTATCGCACTATCACTAAGCTCTCAACTTATGAGCTCTGGTGCTAACCAGCAGTTAATTGCAGACAAGCTTGAAGAACCGGCACCACCTCCTATGCCTATCCATAAGCGAGGTGAAGATGGAAAGCTGATGGATGAGGTTTCAAACGATGGTACATTAAGCATTGGTCATAACGAAGAAGTTGATATACCAAACGACGAAGAGCAAGTCGACAAAATTCATATTGACGAGCACGGTAACCTAGGTCCCCATCCGGAGGATCAACAAGGATTAAAATTATCGCATGAAGATGTGAACGATGACTATTTAAATCACAAAGACGACAGGCCTGCTGGAGATATGGATTTTTCTAATTCGGATCAGCACGATGAACCAAACAGACCTGCTGGCAATGAACCTGATCATGTTGAATCGAAAGGTGGAGAACAAACACTACATCACGAGAAAAAAGTCATTGTACCTCCATCTGAGGAGGGCAAACCTAGGACAGATAAACCATTTGATTTGAATGCTGCAATACAAGCTGCAAATGACGAAGGTATTCCCGTTGAAGCTGCACCAACAGACGAAGAGCCAAAAGAACCTGAGCCGGGATTACCTGAGCTTCCTGAACCTGTCGAGCCACCACAGATTATCCAAGATCATTCAGGACCAATGCTAACTGAAGACCCCACAGACAAAGATCAAGGGCTCGACCCAGTAGACAGTTCTGACATGGATTCAGAAGCACCGTCAGGTGCTCCACCTCCTCCACTAAGTGAGGCTGCAGAGCATGAGATGCCCGACATGCCAATGTCTTCGCAGTCCACTGTGCCAGCAGAAACAGTTGTACCTAGCCCCGAACCTTCTGTCGACGCCTCAGAGTCAAAAACTTCAGCAGCAACTTCTTCGTCAAAAACAGGAGACCAAACACTAACAGATCTAGAGAAAGCTGTAGACAGTCCCCATTTGCCGCCATCTTCCGTTGTTGATGATGCGCGAGATGCGGTAGCCAAGGCAGCCGATTCAAAAGAACCATTATTCCCTAGGCCTAAAGAAAACGTAGGTGCAAGTAATGTTGATTTACAAAAAGTAGCAGAAGAAGTAGCTAGCGCTGAACCTGAACAAGCTCCAGCTCCTGCTGAAGACAAAGCACCTGAAGTGACTGACCCAACAGCTCCACCCCCAGTACCTCCACCAATGACGACACCTCAGTTCTTTGACGCTGACGGAAACAATCAGAACCCTTTCCTGAACCCTAACGGACAATAGACGTTATACTAGCCAGCAGGATGGCGAAGTACAACGGACTGCTATTAATGGATAAGCCGCAAGGCTGGACAAGCTTTGATGTAGTTAATTATGTGCGCAAAATGGTTGCCGAACTGGAAGAAAAGAAGCCTAAGAACACAAAAGTTGGTCATACCGGTACACTAGACCCTCAAGCAACAGGCTTACTAGTGCTATGTGTGGGTTCATATACCAAAAAAGTTCCAGAATTAATCAAACAAGATAAAACATACGAAGTTGAGCTGACTTTAGGCAAGGTAAGCACAACAGGCGATTCCGAAGGTGAAATTACGGGGGTATCTGACAAAGTGCCGTCCAAGAAAGATGTGGCAGGTGTTATCAGTGGATTCGTAGGTGAAATTGAACAGACTCCGCCTGCCTACAGTGCCATTAAGGTTAACGGTAAGCGTGCTTATGAACTAGCCAGAGCCGGCAAAGAAGTTAAGTTAGAGCCTAGGATTGTGACTATTAACTCCATAAACGATGTCGAATATGAATACCCTAAAGTAACTTTTACTGCCGACGTCGGAAGCGGTACTTATATTCGCTCACTCGCGGAAGACATAGGAGAGAAACTGGGTACAGGTGCTTACATGAGTGCTTTAAGAAGAACTAAAGTTGGCGATAAATCTATCGACGATGCCATAGACCCTAAAAAGCTCACCTCAGAATTCTTACAAAAAACACTTGTCTAATAGGGGTGAGCGTGATATAGTAGGTATCAAGAATGACAGAAACGAAGAGTACTAGCGCAAAGAAAAGCGCAAGTTCAAACGCGAGCGATACTGGATCTACAAGTGCACAAATCGTGTCACTAACTGCTAGAATTAACGAACTTACTGACCACTTAAAAGAGAATAAAAAAGACCACATGGCACGTCGCGGATTGTTAGTATTGGTTGGACGACGTAAAAGACTTCTTAAGTACCTAGCAAGCAAAGATAGCCAAGCTTACCTAGCGCTCATTAAAAAACTCGGCCTTCGCCGATAATATTCGTTTACTAATTCTTAATTAACAATTTGATTTTTTAAAGTCGCGCTCACTGAAAGTAATTATTGGCGAGTGGGATCATAAAAAATAAGCCCGGACGGTTTATCAGTTAGGGGATAGAGCACAGTTTGTAACATCCATGAACAAAAAAACGTAGTTTTGTCTCATGATTGTGCAATCTGAACCCTGTACCCAAACTATAAAAATGTATGTCCGGGAGAAATGGAAAAATAATATGTCTCAAATAATTAACCCAATGGGTAAAGACATTTTAAGAGTGTCCACAGAGCTTTGTGGACAGGAACTAACACTAGAAGTTAACCGTGTTGGTTTCCGTAGCAGTGCATCAGTAATGGTCAGCTACGGAGACACAGTGGTTCTAGGAACTGCTCAAGTTAGCAACAGGTCTGTTAACTTAGATTACTTCCCCTTAAGCATCGATTACGAAGAAAAGATGTACGCAGCAGGAAAAATCAGCGGCTCACGATTCATTAAAAGAGAAGGCCGCCCGTCAGAAGAAGCTATCTTGATTGGTAGAATTATTGACCGACCAATTCGACCGCTGTGGCCAAAAGGCTACCGTGCGGAAATTCAGGGTATCGCCACAGTTCTTAGTACTGACCCAGCTTTCCGACCTGACATGATTGCTATGATTGCTGTTTCTAGCGCTTTGATGCTAACTGGTGCCCCATACGAAGGCCCTGTGGCTGGTTTGCGTGTTGGCATGACCGAATCAGGTGAGTACAAAGCTTTCATGAGTGCCGATGAGTACGATGAGAGCAAGCTAGACCTAGTTGTAGCCGGTACAGAAAACGGTGTGATGATGGTTGAAGCTGCTGCAAATGAAGCAACCGAAGAAGAAGTATTGGAAGCAATTGCATGGGCACAAGAAGCTATGCAACCTGCCGTAAAACTCCAGAAAGAATTAGCCGAAAAGGTTGGCGTAACAGCTCAGGAATACGAGCTAATCAAACCAAACGAAGAAATTATGAGCTCGGTTGCTACTTGGTGTGAAGGTAAACTTGGTGCCAAACTGCGCAAAGACTACCCAGAACGAAATGCAATGATTGATGACATCCGCGAGGAAATGCACGCGCATTTCGAGAAGGAAGTTGGCGAAGAAGAGTACGCAGAAGTTAAGCACGAGTACTCAGAAGCTTTCCAGTTAGCAGTTCACGCTGACTCTAGGAAAGGTATTGTTGAAGAGCAAGTCCGACCAGACGGCCGTAAAATGACCGAAATCCGTCCATTATCTAGTGAAACTGGATTCTTGCCACGAGCCCACGGTTCAAGCATCTTCACTCGTGGTGTTACACAAGGAATGAACATCGTTACTCTAGCTCCATTGAGCTTTTCACAGATTGTGGACACCATGGAACGAGAAGGTGAACGACGTTACATGCATCACTACAATGCTCCAGGTTGGACCGTTGGTGAAGTTAAGCGATTAGGTTCTCCTGGACGTCGAGAAATCGGCCACGGCTACCTAGCAGAACGTGCTTTGAAGCCAATGCTTCCAGACGAAGCAGAATTTCCATATGCCATAAGAAGCGTCACAGAAATCATGAGCCAGAATGGTTCAACATCTATGGCGGCAACTTGTTCTAGCTGCTTAGCACTTATGGACGCAGGTGTTCCACTGAAGAGAATGGTTAGCGGTATCGCAATGGGCTTGATGCTTGATGGTGATAAGCCATTTGTATTGAGTGACATTGCAGACGCAGAAGACTTCGCTGGTGATATGGACTTCAAGGTTACTGGTACTTCTGAAGGTATAACAGCTCTACAGATGGATATGAAAGTTCACGGACTGCCGACAGAAATCTTGGCTAAAGCTTTGATGCAGGGTAGGGAAGGACGAGCAGAAATACTAGCTCACATGGAATCAGTGATTAACACGCCTAAGGATATAAGTCCTTATGCGCCACGTGTTGAATCTATCCAGATTAACCCTGATAAGATTCGTGAAATCATCGGTAAAGGCGGTGAAACAATCCAGAGAATTACTGGTGATACAGGTACCGAAATTGATATTAAGGATGACGGTACAGTAATGATTGCTAGCCCAGATAAGGCAAAGATTGATGCAGCTATGCAAATGATTAAAGACATCGTGGCTGAGCCTGAAGTCGGGCTGATTTACCACGACAAGCCAGTTGTGTCTGTCATGGACTTCGGAGCATTCGTACAGATTCTGCCTGGTAAAGACGGTTTAGTTCATGTAAGTGAACTATCAGAAGAACGAGTAGAAAAAGTATCTGATGTAGTTTCAGAAGGCGACAAAGTAACAGTTAAACTTGTCGCAATTGATGACAGAGGTCGTCTGCAGTTGAGTATGAAGGCTGCTAAGCGCGAACTCGAAGGTAAGTAAATTAAAAAGGAGAGTGGGATGCCAAAGAAGACGGTCAAAAAACAAGACAATAGTGCTCTAATCAATCTAGGTTTTGGGTTGTTGGCGCTAGGTGTTTGTTACGGATTCGGCTCCTGGGCGATTGATAGTGGCAGTTTATGGCACTACGCATTCGCCTTCGCATCCTTCTACTTCGCAGTGCACTATTTGAAATTGGCTATTAAGGGATGGTTAAAAACTAATGGCAAAAGCAAAGCAACTGGAAGAGCTAAAAGCTAAGATTATCGAAGACAAGGTGACGCCGGAGCTAGCCGAGCAGGCTGCTCAGTTAGTGTTTGGTGATGGAAGCCCTGATGCAGAAATAGTCTTTATTGGTGAAGCTCCTGGTAAGAACGAAGATTTGAAAGGCGTGCCGTTCGTAGGGGCAGCCGGGAAATTCCTAGATGAGATGTTAGATTCAGCTAATCTTCAGAGAAAGGATGTATACATAACGAATATCGTAAAATACCGACCACCAAATAATCGGGACCCGGAACCAGATGAAAAGGCTGCTTTCTGGCCTTATTTACTGAAACAAATAGCGATAATCAAACCAAAAATAATTGCGACTCTTGGTCGTCATAGTGGGCAAGTTTTTTTACCTGACTTGCGCATCAGTGCCGATCACGGACAACCAAAACGAATACACGTGACCATGGACGGAAAAGAAGAATCAATTATCATTCTGCCTCTTTACCATCCAGCAGCTGCACTATATAACGGAGGTTTACGGCAAACATTACTAGAAGATTTTCAATCAGTGCCTAAACTTCTAGGAGTATCAAATTAAATGAGTAAGTTAAAAATTATGAAAGGAAAAAGAGCAGACCGAGCGTCAAACTTGTTTTGCGCACGGCTCGATGAGAAAAAACCATCTGGTTTTGTCTCATAGCTCAATAAGGAGAAATTAATGGAAAAAAATAACAAAGGGAAAGGCAAGAACCAAAACTCTGGTTCAAAAAAGCCTAATTCCCAAAATAAGAAAAAACAAGGTATTGAATCTAAGCCAAGACCTAAAACTACTGCACAAGCTCGCAGTGTTAGTCGAGGTGAAGCGATTCGTGCCCAAAAGCGAAGCGTTGAAGACGCAACAAGATTGGTTAGTCAGTACCTAACTCCAACAGGGGATGACAATCCTAAGCGCGCTAACTTCATCGACAACAGCCCACGTCTAAAAATCATCGGTTTAGGTGGTATGGATGGTGGTGGCTCCAAGAACATGATGCTTTTGGAGTACATGAATGATGCTGTGATTGTGGACTGCGGGAACGACCTAGGTGTTGATTTGCCGGGTATCAACTACGGTATTTGCGACACAACTTATCTAGAAAGCATAAAGCACAAGATTAAAGGTTACGTAATCACTCATGGTCACTTAGACCACATCGGTGGTTTGCCGCATATCGTGCCTAAATTCCCGGCACCAATTTATGGTAGCCGATTCACGATCGGGCGTGTTGAGGAGATCTTCCAGAACTTTGGGCTGCCAATGCCGCAAGGTTTCAAACTTGATACGGTGATAATGAACGAACACACTCACGAGCGACTTAAGCTCGGTGAATTTTTCGTCGAACTCGTTGCAGTTACGCACTCTATTCCTGGTTCGACAGTAGTTATTGTCGATACACCAGTTGGTAGAGTTGTGAACACGGGTGACTTCAGGCTAGACCCAAACCCTCTAGACCATGAAAAGACTGACACAGACAGATTGAAAGAGCTTGGAAAAGAAGGTGTTTTAGCGCTTCTTTCTGAGAGTACAACTACCGAGCGACCAGGTCGTACTCCAAGCGAGAGCACAATCGAACAAAGTTTCATCGATATCATGGAACGTGCTCCAGGACGTATGTTCGTTGCGCTGTTCTCGACAAACGTTAACCGTGTACAGATGATAGTTAATGCAGCAGTTAAGCATAACCGTAAGATTGCTCTTGATGGGCGAAGCATGATGAGTACTCTCGAAATGGCAGTGCGAAACGGTTTTATGAAGATTCCTAAAGGAACCTTCATTCCTATTAATGCAGTGCCTAACATCAAAGACCAAGATGTCGTTGTTATGTGTACTGGTTCACAGGGTGAGCCGAATTCTGCATTGCAGAGAATGGCAGCAGGTCAGCACAAGCACATCAAACTTAAGGCTCAGGACACAGTTGTGCTATCAAGTACACCAATTCCTGAGTCAGGTAATGATTCACTTATCGGTTCTATGGTTGATAACTTGATGCGTATGGGTGTGCATGTTTATCGTCACGAAACCCGTGAACTAGACAACTGTGGTCCACTGCACGTATCTGGTCATGCCAGCGTTGATGAGTACAAAGACATGATTAACTACTTGCAGCCAAAGTTCTTTGTGCCAATTTACGGAAGTTATCGCTCAAAGCAGCGACATATTGAAATTGCCGTTGAAGAAGGGATTGCACGCAGAGATACATTGAACGCTGAAAACGGTCATGTGATTGCATTTACAAAAGACAAGATGGAAGTTATCGGTGAGGTGCCTGTTGGTACAGTTTTGGTAGACCAAACTGGCGCCATCGTGAACAACGTAGTTGTCAAAGATCGATTGATGCTTGCAGAAGAAGGTCTGGTTACAGTAATCCTGACAATCGATAAGAAGTCAGGTCAACTGATGACTAGCCCAGATATTATTTCTCGAGGATTCATTTACATGCGTGACTCTGAAGAACTTATGAATCTGTTTAGGACAGAGCTTAGACGTGCAGTAATGCAGCGCTACAAACGAGTGGACCTTGATAGGTTTAAAGCGGAACTTAAAGATTACGTAACTCATTTCTTGTACGAGCAAACTCAGAGAAGCCCAATTGTGATTCCGGTTGTGAACATCATTAACGGTAAACCCTCTACAACTAAGCAGGGCGGTAAAGATGGTAAGAAGCAAGAGCCTGAGAAAACAGCTGATCAGATTGCTAAAGAACAGCAAGATAGATTTGCTGCGTTGCGTCAGCAGCTTCTAGGCCAAGACGCTCGCGTTGACTAACTTCTTTAAATTGCTCAAGCTTGCAGATTAGAATCAGAAGCAATATAGTACCCCAAATAACCGGAGAGTATGATGAGTGATGTATTAGGTGCGAGAGAACAGTTCGAACAGAGGGTAGGTGTTTATGACGCGGCGCGATTCGGTAGAGTAATAACAGCAATGGTCTCACCATTCGATGATAGAGGTTCATTAAACCAAGACGTCGCAGCCGAACTCGCTACATACTTAGTAGACCATGGAAGTGAAGGTCTTGTTCTGGCTGGCACTACTGGAGAAAGCCCAACACTTACTAGATGGGAAGAGATAGCGTTATTTACTAAGGTGCGAGACACCGTTGAGGTGCCAATTCTAGCAGGCACTGGGTCAAACAATACCACTGAAGCCGTTGAAATAACAGAAGAGGTTACCAGACGAGAATTAGCGGACGGCTTACTTGTGGTCAGTCCTTACTACAATAAGCCTCCTCAAGATGGAATCTACAATTACTTCGCAGCAGTCGCTGAATCCACCGACTTGCCCATCATTATGTACAACATACCAGGCAGAACTGGAGGAGATGGAATTGCAAACGAGACAATGTTGAGGTTAGCCGAAATTGATAATATTGTTGGGCTCAAAGATGCTTCAGGAAAACCAGATAACACTGCCGAACTTGCACAAGAACTTCCAGAAGGATTTCTGATTTACAGTGGTGATGATAGTTTAAACCTTCGTCTAGCTCGGCAAGCAGGAGCAGTTGGTGCTATTTCCGTAGCAAGTCATTGGGCTGGGGAAGAGATGCAAAGCATGTATGATTCGCTAGACGAAGGCAACGATCTTCTAGCAGAAAATATAAATAGAAGGTTAATAGACTCCTATGATTTCGAATCATTTCCGGCAGCGCCTAATCCTATACCTACAAAAACCATGATGAGAGTACTTGGGTTGCAGGTAGGCTTTGGCAGATCCCCTATGGTATTAGATAGCTACGATGAAGTAGATGCTCGTGCACGTGCTGTTTGGGCAGATCTAAAAGGTTTACCTCAATAGTTTAGATAAACATAATCACTATTGACAAAATGCGAACAAATGTGTTAAAATAACAACACTGTTCACTAGTTCGTCGGACTAGAGTAAAATAAAGGTAGTCCTTATGCCTAAAAAGAAAAAAAGAAGCACCAAACGAAAGTCATCCAAGAAAGCCCCGGTTAAGAATATACCGAAGGAGCCCAATCTATTCCTGCGGCAAGCAGGGGCAGTGTCATTGATTGTTTTGGCGATATTTCTGTTCTTAGGTGGGTTTGGCACCGGTGGTAGCTTCCCGGTTGGAATGTTCGAGGTTGTATACAGTGTTTTTGGTTGGGCTGCATATCTAACTCCTGTAGCGCTTGGTTATTGGGGTGTTCACAAGATTAGAGCCGAAGAGCACAGCCTACCCTTTAATAGAATCTTAAGCATGGCTAGTTTGCTGGTGGTTACATCATCATGGTTAGACGTAGTATTTGCCAGTAAGAATAATGCTGGAGAGTGGGAAGGTGGACATGGTGGTGGCTTAGGCGAAGTCATCGGTGGTGCGACTCTTTCTGCGTTAGATAAAATCCCAGCTGGAATACTCTTTTTTGTTCTGTTAGTTGTAGTTGCTTGCTGGACATTCGGAATACCGTTCAAGATATTTTTAAAACCATTTGAGAAGCGTGAGAAAGCTAACCCCGATACAGACATTAGTGAGCTAAAAGCTAAAAGTGAGCCTAGCGAGTTCCAGCTAAACGAAGGTGTCCCTGTAGAACGCAACGCTTCACGAAGTACACTTAAAAATACCGTTGCCGCCAAACTATCAGCCGATGAAAATCACGAAGCACTAACAGAGGCACGTGACCCTAACTGGTTATTCCCAACCACAGACTTACTGATTAAGAAACAAGATAAAGCTGATGCCGGTGACGTGAATACAAACGCCGACATCATTAAAGACACGTTTTCCAATTTCAACATCAATGTGGAGATGGAAGGTGCCAACATTGGGCCCAGAGTTACTCAGTTTACACTTAAGCCACCAGCTGGAACCAAATTGAGTAAAATTGCGGCACTCGACAAGGAATTATCACTTAACTTGGCCGCACAAAGCATCCGTGTAGAAGCACCAATTCCTGGAAAAAGAGCTGTAGGAATAGAGGTGCCAAACGTTAAATCAGCTACGGTGAGAACATCAGGTATTTTGGATGACAAGTCGTGGAAAAACAGTAGCGAGCCCTTAAGCTTTGCAATCGGTAGAGATATCGCAGGCAACCCTATCGTTGGTGCCTTAAATAAGATGCCCCACTTGCTTATTGCTGGTCAGACTGGTTCTGGTAAGTCAGTGATGATTAACACCTTGCTAACCAGCTTGTTGTATAAGAATAGTCCTGCTGATATGAAGCTAATCCTAGTTGACCCGAAGCAAGTAGAACTTACACCGTATAACGATATACCTCACCTACTAACACCAGTTATAACTGAGCCGGAAAAGTGCATCAGTGCACTTAAGTGGGCAGTATCAGAAATGGAAAGACGCTTGCGCACATTTGCTGAGCATAACAAGCGGGATATCGCTGGCTATAACAACCTTAAAGATCAAGACGCTATGCCGTACATCGTAATCGTTATCGATGAGCTAGCTGACTTGATGATGATGGCTGCTCGTGACGTTGAAGCACTAATTGTGCGTGTTGCACAGAAAGCTCGTGCTGCGGGTATTCACCTAGTTCTTGCTACACAGCGACCAAGTGTGGACGTAATCACAGGTCTGATTAAAGCGAACGTGCCTGCTAGAATTGCCTTTACGGTAGCTAGCCAGGTAGACAGCCGAACAATCATAGACGGCATTGGCGCCGAGAAGTTACTTGGTCAAGGTGACATGTTGTTTAAGACTGCCGACATGCCAAAAGTTTTGCGTATCCAGGGTGCATTTATCACAGATGGTGAGACCGTTAAAGTTAACGATTTCTTGCGTGATCAACGACCTCCACAGTACGATGATGAAGTAGTCAGCCAGCCAGTGCAACTTAACGGTAAGGGTGGTGTGGTTGTAGAAAGTGATGCATCGGATTCGGATGACGATATGTGGGAAGATGCAGTGCGAGTAGTTGTCGATAACCGCAAGGCTAGCACTAGTTTACTGCAACGGAAGCTTAGAATTGGCTACGGACGCGCTTCCAGAATCATGGATATGATGGAAGACCAGGGGATAATTAGTCCAGCTGATGGCTCCAAGCCTCGTGATGTTTTGGTTACATCTATGGCTGACGTATTCGGCACTCCTAGCGCAGTAGCTGACGACGAAGAAGCGGCACTAGACGAAGTCTAAGAAATTTAGTATAATTACATCTGTTACAAACTAATTCAGCTTACAGCAACTTTAGGCGTGTAAGCTAAACCCAAAGGAAGGAGTTCAATTCATATGGACAGTTACGAACTAGCTGTGCTTTTTCACCCAGATTTAGAAATCGATTTAGAAAAAGCTGAAGCACAAGTAGCAAAACTAGTTAAAGACGTTGACGGTAAAATTACTGCAACTGATAACTGGGGTAAGCGCAAGCTTGCTTATAAGATTGCTGGTCATGAACATGCTGTATACGTTTTCTATACAGTTGAGATGCCAGGTGCTGGTGTTAAGACGCTTAATGACGCGCTAAACATCACTGATGAAGTAATCAGATTCTTGATTACAAAGCCAGATCTTAAAGCTATCGCAAAAGCAGAAGCCATGAAAGTGAATCGCGACAAGCGACTTGCTAACGCTGATGATGCTGATGACGATGATGAAGAAGATTCAGACGACGAAGATTAGTGTAGAATGAAAATGTGGGAACGACACGAGAACTTTAAATAACGAGGAAAGGAGGGTCTCAAGGGTACTTTTCTTAAAAGAAAAACCGTAGGTTTGTCTTTTGAAGCCCTTGGGCGTCGACATATGGCAAAAGGTTTTAACAAAGTAGTTTTGATGGGAAATTTAACACGCGATCCGGAGTTGCGAAGCACTCCAAGTGGACAAAGCGTGGCAGGGTTTTCGCTAGCAGTAAACAGAAGCTGGAAGAATGCTAGTGGAGAAACTCAAGAAGCTGTAGATTATATCGACTGCAATGCCTGGGGCAAAGCAGGAGAAATCATTTCGCAGTACATGACCAAAGGAAGTGCAATTCTAGTCTCAGGACGATTGCAACAACGTTCTTGGGAACAAGATGGTCAAAAGCGAAGCAAAGTAGAAGTAGTCGTAGAAGACTTTAACTTTGTCGGTGGAGGCAGTGGTGATGGAGGCGGAAACCGTTCTTCAGGACCAAGTCAAAGCAACTCAAGTAGCTCATCAAGCTCAAATGCTAAGAAAGATAAGTCAGAGGTTGAGGACGTTGATAACGAGCCTATTAACCTCGACGACATACCATTTTAGATAAATGGATATAGAAAGCCAACATCAACCAGGTCAAACAGTGGAAGGCATTACTAGCCCGGACGCAGTGTGGATGCCGAGCTTAATTGGCAAAGGCCCGGAGGTTGTGAGGGAATTAATAATCTTAAATGAAGACGTCTACCGTTTAAGCAACGGGTTAGGATTTCCTTTAAGTTGGTTGGACCTAGATTAATATTAGAAAGGATATAATTGTGGCGAAGATATTTAAGCACAAACATGATATTCCTTATTTTGACTATAAGGATTTCAAAACTTTGCAGCGATACGTTAACCAGTACGGTCAGATTGAGACTCGTAAGAAAACTGGTCTAACTGAAAGCAAGCAACGTCAGCTAGCAAAAGCTATCAAGCGAGCTAGACACCTTGCATTGCTTCCATTTGTAAGCAGTAATTAGTTCAGATGACCCAGAAAAGATTAATATCAGGATATGTATCAGGAATAGTCAAGGACTGTGATACTGTATATGTTTCTGCGAACTTTGATGCACTCAGAATTAAACCAGTATCAATAGATGCGAGAACCGTACTAGATGCTGGTTACTCTGTTGATCACGGGTCTGCCATCATTGCTATTGCTAATGTTGGTGCTGGCCAAGAGCATGATATTAATCTTAGATTAGTTCCACAGATTAGAGGGAACACGGCAGTAACCAACGTAGGAGTCGAATAGATGGACCATAAAAGATATCACAATGAAGTGATAAATATGCAGAGGAGAATGCGTGACTGGTTGGATAATCCATCGCATTCACAGGCAAGAGAATTAGATTCTCTGTTTCAGCGTCTAGAAGATGATGTCCAGGTTGGTAAGAGCTCCCACACAATCATTGATCATCTCAAACGGATTGAATCAATTTGTAAATCAATGGACAGTGAAGCAATGAGTCATGGGCACTCATCACAACTCGAACAATGGGCTCGTAGCTCGATACAGAGGATTAGATAATGGGGTATTTTATTGCATATCGACACACAGGTGTTGATCCTAAGTACTTGAGCGAGTTACTTCCTACAGTTAGGGATTCATTTAATGAAAATGGGGAAAATGTTTATTGTACTTTCTTCGACGAAGAAGAATTCCAGAATAAAAACTTCGGGCCCGAGAGAATTATGCAACATGCGTTCCTGAAAATTGAAGAAATGGGAGGATTGTTTGTTGTGATTGATGGTCCAGAAAAAAGCGAAGGTCAACTAATCGAGGTTGGCTATTGTATCGCCAAGAACATACCCATCATCGTGGCCAAAAGAAGGTCAGTCAGTAATACTTATGTAGATAGAATGACCAACAAAGTTCTAGAATATGAAAATATTGACGAACTTAGTCAAAAAATTAAAGAATTTTGCAAGGAATCATAGATGGCATTAGGAGTAACAGATTTAAAAAAAGGCGCAGTGTTTTCGTTTGAAGGCACGCCTTATCGGGTGGTTGAGTATTCACAAAAAGTTGTTGGGCGTGGCGGAAGTATTGTTAACGTAACTATTAAAAGTTTGCTAGACGGCAAACAGCTACAGAAAACTTTTAAAGGGAACGAACAACTAGACAGTGTAGATTTAACTTATTCAAACGTTCAATTTTTATACTCAGACAACTCCGGTTTTCATTTCATGGATAACGAAAACTACGAGCAGATTGATTTATCTGAAGAAGTTCTCGGAGATCAAGCAGGTTATTTGAAAGAAGGTGACGTTGTAAAGGCCATGAAACTAGACGGCAATACCGTGAGCGTTGAATTGCCAAAAAACGTGTATCTAAAAGTTACTTACGCAGAAAACGTAGTCAAGGGTGACACTACCAGTAACGTCCTAAAAGATGCCAAGGTTGAGACAGGGATTACAGTAAAAGTACCGGCGTTTATCAAAGTAGGTGACGAGATTTCTGTAGATACCGAAACCGGTGCTTACCGAGAGCGTAAGAAAGACTGATGTCATGGAAGTGGCTGGAGTATTATTAATACAGGGTGACGAATATGTACTCCAACTGCGTGACAATATACCCACAATTTCAGAACCTGGACTAGTGGCTATTTGGGGTGGCAAAGTAGAAGAAAACGACAGTTCACCACAAGAAGCCGCAGCTAGAGAATTGCTGGAGGAAACTGGTGTAGAAATCGATTCTAGTGAGCTAGTGCACCTAGAATCGTACGTTACTAGGGGTAAAAGTTCTAAAAACATCGGAAAGCCCGTTAAAGCACACATATATTACGTAGAGATTCCTGAGAATGTTACAGTTGAATGCCTAGAGGGCTTGGAATTAGTCAGGGTAAAAGACCTAAATGAAATACCCGAATCTTTGCGCTCTGAGTTCCTGCAAAAAAGCATAGAGATAGTATGAATCGGCTAGACAAGGAGATATATAATCGTAAGCTTGTAACCAGTCGTTCACAAGCAGAGAATTATATTAAACTAGGCGTTGTTACGGTAAACGGAAAGACTGTAACTAAGCCCGGGTTTTTGGTTTCTGAAGATGACAACATCAAACTTGCTAGTGAACAGTACGTCTCGCGGGCGGCTCTAAAGCTAGCATCTATAGCAAAGCAGTTCAGATTAGATTTCAAAGATAAAGTAGTTCTTGACGTTGGCAGTAGTACCGGTGGGTTCACCGATTATGCGCTACAGCACGGAGCAAAAAAAGTTATCGCTGTAGATGTCGGTAAAGATCAGCTACATCCAACTTTGCACGGTGATAAAAGGATAGAGTTGCACGAAAAAACTGATATTCGTGATTTCAAAACATCAGAGCAAATAGACATAATGGTAGCTGATGTTTCCTTCATATCACTTACAAACATCCTGCCAAGTCTTCAAGCACTTTCCAATAAAAATACAGAGCTAATAATGATGTGCAAGCCACAGTTCGAGGCTGGGAAAGACCAGGTTAACAAAGGCGTGATCAAGAATAGTGCTACCAGACGCAAAGTGCTTAAAGGTTTTGAAAACTGGCTTAATCAGAATGGTTTTGTTACCAAAGATAAAGCTGACTCGCAAGTTGCCGGGGCTAAAGGAAACGTCGAACGCTTCTACAAATTATCGACTTCGTCTCATGAGGGGAGAGTATCTCCCTTCATCGTGCGGCGCATAAAATAAATTTGATGCTACGTCTACTCCCCTCAGATACAAAGGCAGATGTGAAATTTTGCAAACTGAGCGAAGCGTTAAAGAATTGCTTCTAGAGCTGGGATATTACAAAGTGCTATTTTCCCATCCACGTTTTTAATAAGCCCTTTTTTGCGTAAAGTATTTAGCTCTCGAGAAGTAGTCTCTCTTGTAGCATTAACGGAGCTTGCAATATCAGTTTGTCTGAATGGAGCCATAATTATTTGATTACCGTCTCGCTCAGTTCCAAACCGGTTTGCAGTTACTAGCAAGAAAGATACAATTCTTTCCCTGGCAGTTCGATAGCTTAGGGTGATTACTCGCTCTGAATGTAGCCGGTAGGCCTCAATAGCCATATCCAGAATTATCGGGTTTACGTCAGGGTTTTTTTCCAAAAAGTCTAGATAATCACTCTTAGACACTCGCCACATTGAAGTTTCTTCCATTGCTTCATAGCTAGCTTGTCGATGCTCACCCGTGAACGCCCAAATGAGTGGAAACACGCTTCCTGACCCTCGGACTAACATTAGATTTTCTTCTCCATATTTAGTAATCGTATATGCTTTTACAAAACCCCATTCAATTAGAAAAACGCCACTAGGTTCGTCTTCGGATCTGATAATTACTTCGCCTTTTTTGTACTGCATTCTGGTGTGCGAGTAGAAAAACGCTCGGATTTTATCTCGTTGTTGGTTATGTGTTTTCATAATAACTATATTGTTTCAATATCACACAAAAAAAGCAACTATGTAATTAACATCACAGAGGCGAGGTGCGCTTATTTACAGTTTTGCATAGTGATTTGCTATTAAATATAGTCGTAACGATGTCACGATAGGGAGGTGTATCATGGTTGCTCAGAGGTCAATTAAAAGTCAGCTGTCTCGTCTAAAACTCCATTTTTGGTTTTTCGGAAGAGCAGAAATCAAGGAACTAAGGAAAATATTAGAACCCAGTGAAGTTATTCGTCATTGTGCACACGGATATTACCATGGGGGATCTGGACTTTTGGTCGCAACAAACAAACGCCTCATGCTAATCGATAAACGTCCCTTATACTTAAACTTTGAAGAGATGAAGTACGAATTAATTAGAAATGTTAGTTTTGATCAGAAATTCTTACAAGCTTCATTGATAATTCAGTCAGGGGCTAAGAAACTCCTCTTTAAAAGCGTAAGCGATGCGCACCTGAAGCAAATTCAACAGTATGTTAGTGATGAGATTAGCCTTGCCAAAAAGCACTTTGCCAAAGAATTAACCGAAAGCAAGCTAGCAAATCTTGGTAAAGCAAGTCTGCATCCAGCCTGGACGCCACATAATCCTATGCTAATGAAGCGGCGTAGACCTACTAAGTTTTATGCACCATCACGGCTTGCACCACTCAGCTAAATCATAGTCAACTATGCTACTCTTTAGTGGTATATGGCGTGGAAAAGACAAGATCCTACTAAATACAAAAAATCTCAGGTAGTCCTGACGGTCGTGTTGTTGATTCTGTTGATTGTGGCTTCTGTCGTTGCTTGGGTGCTGGTAAAAAACGACAAAACTGAAGTGGTAACAACTCCTATAGAAGAACCGGTTGTCGAAGTAGAGGCACCAACTACAGAGCCGGAGCCCGATTTTGATGCAGTCGCACTTCAGTCGGCTGTGGATGAATGGGTTAACTCGACTTCGGGGACATCAAGTGTAGTAGTCGCCGATGAAAGTGGAGAGGTCTTGGCTGCTCACAATTCCGATCAGGTTTATTTTGCAGCTAGCTTGTATAAGCTTTTTGTTGCGTACGAAGGCTACCAGAGTTTGGATGAAATCGGTGAGGTGCCAGACACAAATTATTTGAACGGACAGACTAGGCAGGAATGTCTGGATTTAATGATTCGTGATTCAGACAGCCCATGTGGCGAGAAGATGCTAGCAGAACTTGGAGGATTAGAGCTCACAAACAAATTACGTGAATACGGTATAACTAACACTTCTATGACGAATATCTCTACCACTGCATACGACTCCATGAAAGTTCTATCACTGGTGTTGCTGGGAAGGGGATTGTCGGAAGATCATCAGGCCAAATACTTGGAATCTATGCTGGTTCAAGATGATCTGTATCGTCGAGGTTTGCCAAGTGGCTTTTCTGACCAAGTATCGGTTTACAACAAAGTCGGTTGGAATGAACAAAAAGAATGGCATGATGCTGCGATTGTCGAGAATCAAAATGGCGAAAGACTAATCGTAGTAGTCTTGACTGAAAATGTGGGCACCACAAAAATTAAAGAGTTAGCTGCTAGCGTAGAATCAGTGATTACTGAGTAGGGTGTTACTTTTTGCCAATCTTACCCATGTGAGTTTCATGGAATGAGTGTTTGTGCTTCAAACCAAATCCGAGAGCTCTATCTATGGAAATATGAAAGGTCCAGCAGTAGCCAATAAGGGCTGTCAAGTCATGACTGAAAACAATTCCGAACACGATTAACAAAGTAGGCACAGTATAGTTGTGCATGAAATTGTAGGTGTAGGCGCCGATTTTAGTGTTATATAGATAGCCAATAGCCCCAACATCAAATGCCAAAAAGGTTATTAGTAGCCACCACAAACTGTATGGAGATTCGTACGTTAGAACTATCATCAGCGTTGCAAGTGCGATAGCTTCTAGCTTTAATTGGGCTATAAAATTCCTAAAATCCTTAGACATAAAATTATGTTATCAGATTTGGTTTGTAGCGATAAGGAAAAAGAGTAGCCAGCAGAGACGATTTATTCGGCTCTCCTGCGCGTTGAGAAAAAACGTAGTTTTGTCTCAAAAGCGTCAGCGTCAAACATTAAACTTAAACTCCACCACATCACCTTCTTTCATGATGTAGGTTTTGCCCTCAGTTCGGACTTTGCCTGCAGCTTTTGCAGACGATTCAGATCCTGCTTCAACTAAGTCTTCATAGTTCACGATTTGCGCAGCGATGAACCCACGCTCGAAGTCGCCATGAATAACCCCTGCTGCTTGTGGTGCAGTTGAGCCTTGTTTGATAGTCCAGGCTCTTACCTCTTTCTCTCCAGCTGTTAGATAACTTTGCAAGCCAAGTAGGTCGTATGCAGAATGAATAACCTTGTGTAGTCCTGGCTCAGATTGTCCATAGCTTTCGAGCATTTCTAGTCGGTCACGTTCGTCTAATCCACGCAACTCGTCTTCTAGTTTTGCGCTTACAAACACTACTTTGGCAGGAGCCACAAGCTCGGTGAGTTCCTTTTGTTTTTCTGTATCGGAAAGTTGTTCATCATCCAGATTAAACAGATATAAAACCGGCTTAGCGCTCATTAATTGGAGGTCTGATAAATGCTCTTTGTATTCATCCAGTAGTTCAGGATTCTTCCACAATGGCTTGCCGTTCTCTAGTTGAGATTTAATTTTGTTCAGCAAGTCCGCAACAACTTTAAGCTTTGGGTTCGCTCTAGATTCTTTTTCTAATTTTGGCAATCGCTTATCGACGGTCTGTATATCAGCTAAAACTAGCTCTGTCAGGATAATATCAATGTCGTGAGCAGGATCTTTAGAGCTATCACTGCGGAGAACATCCGGATTATCGAATGCTCGCACTACCTGGCAGATCGCGTTACAACTTCGAATATGACTCAAGAACTGATTACCCAAACCTTCGCCTTGAGATGCGCCTTCAACTAGTCCTGCAATATCTACAAAAGTCACAGTAGCCGGGATTGCTTTTTGAGAGTTATACATCACGGAAAGTTTAGCTAGTCGTTCGTCAGGGACCGGAACAATTCCGGTATTGGGTTCTATCGTGGCAAAAGGGTAATTAGCAGCTAAAATACTGCTGTCTGTTAAGGCGTTGAACAGAGTAGACTTACCAACATTAGGTAGTCCCACAATTCCTATAGATAAACTCATATGTGAATTTATTATAATTTACAGATACAGTTTCCTAAAATTAGATTTTGAGCATTGCCCACATGGCTGAGCGCTGTGAGTACAATTCGTTGCTGCTCATTGTTGCGAGTTCAACCAGCAGAGTAGATATACCTTTTTTGTCTGCTAGCCAAGTTTCGAATTCGCCGGTGGTAGGATAGTCAAAAACACCATCTTCGTGTGCGTGGGTGTAGTGGTTAAAGCCACTATGACCAGAGTAAGTGGTTGCGAGATTATATGAATCACCGGCTCCGTTTGAAATTACTGTACGGGCTACTGCATGGTAGGTTAGTACTAACCGAGGCCCTAAGCTATCTATATAGCTAGCAAGGCTGGCTGATTCTGGCTGATCAAGTGGGGTTTTTCCACCCCCTTTTTCTAAGAAAATACCACCAGGCATATGCACACCAGTTACCCAGTCATTACTAGGAAAGTTACGATTTAAATCTATGTTGTTAGCATTTGTTCTAGACTGAACCTCATATCCATCCGGGTTTATATCAGGAATAATTACGACTGTCTTATCGCTAGGAATCTCATTAAATCTTCGTTCTAGTTCGTCAACGAATGCGATTAAAGTTCTGTATGAACTGCGTTCGTTGCCATGCATGCCACCAACGAACAAAATTTTTGTAGAACCAGAACCAAATCGGTATGCAGTCAAGTCCCTGCCTTGAACACTTTTACCTACAGAAAAAACCTGTTTGCATGTAGTACGAGAGTTCATCTTCCATGCAGAACCACCCGTTATGCCATATTTATTCGCTAAGCCGTCCTTTAGGTTTACGGTAATAGGAGTGCAGGCCGGCAAGTTATTAGCTGGGTTAATCGAAACACTGCTTCCATGTGCAGATATGCGCGCCTCAACCGGTCCATTTAAGCTTTGCAGAGTAATAAATTGTTGCAAGTCCTGCTTATCAGAAATCTCACTATCAAAACTGAGCACAATTGTGTGACTAGGTGAGACGTTATATGAGCTAATACTAGCTTTGATAACTTGTGGACCCCCAGAAGTAGTGAATTCCAAAACGAAAGTTTCGGGCAGGTATGCTCCGTTTTCGGCGACTGACTCTGATACGGATACTTTAATTTCTCTCTGTCTAGGCAGCTCGTTAGAGAACTGAATGTTCAACCCTTGATCTGTGATAGTGGTTTCAGCTTCTAGTAACTCTTCACCGGCTCTAACTTCTACTTTTCCAGCCCGGGACAGTTTTTTATTTGCTATCAGATTTAATTGGGTTGGTTTGCTGTATATGATCTGACCATTTTCTATACTGGAATCAGCGAACACCACGGGATCACGAAGAGTAATCGCTTCACTTAGTAAATCAGTAGAAGTACCCTTAAAGTTACGGGCTATAGTCATATGATACTTTTCACCCTGTTCAAGCTTAAATTCACTAAGTGGACAACTTACTTCCATGTCGTTAACGTTGCAGTCAACTACGGAGTCATTCACAGTAATCTTGTATAAAAAAGTTTTGTCTGGGGTATTAAGACGAAGAGTTATTCCGTCAACTGGAGATACAGGTTCTGATAAGTCCGAGGCTATTTCAAGTACCGGCAGTTCAGGGGTAGAAACCTCAATATTGCTCCCTAGTAATCCTGCAGCTTTCAGAGTAATATTCTGAGAATCATTACTCACAGGCATTTCGTTAATTGATATACAGCTGGTCGTTGAAAGCAGAGGATAGCCGTTAACTGTTAGTTTTGGATTTATATCAACCGAATAGCTGGTACTCGGTTGCTGGTTTATTGCGTTAGGCAGCAGTACCGGGTTTATGAAACAGCTCTGTGATGCGTAGGAAATCATGGCTTGTTTTGGTAGTAGGAACAAGATTAAAAATGCAAGTAGTGGAAGGAGCACAACAGAGCAAGCAAAGGCCAGTTTTTTCCAGATGCTAATCGACTGCCAAGTGAGTCTAAGCCAAATCGCTTTAGAGTACCCACTTATCAGTAGTGTCCCCCCATGGTGTGCTCCTGCTAGGTGCAGATTACCGTCGGAATGAGACAACAGAACAGATAAACTATGAGGTAAGTGGAAAAGGGCAGTGTGCAGAATTGGTTTTGGCATTTTTTATTTTTGATTATTTACACCTTAAAATATAGCATAAAAATGCAGAAAAGTCAATATTATCCCACAGTCTACGAAAACCCCACGTATTAATTAGTTGGTTAGTTAAGAACAACCAGATGCCAGAGGTTACGTAGTTGAATAATACAATAAAATATGGTATATTATATGTATTATGGATTTGAGAGAAGTGGGACCACGCATAGCTCTTGTAGCTGGTTTAAGTGCTGCTACGGCTGGTTGTGCTGCACAACTTGAGTCAGAAGCACCTAAGCCCAACGAAGAAGCTACGCTTTTAGTGGAGCAGACGATAGCAGAAACTGCTGTACCGACAACTGTCGAGGTTACTGCCGTGCCAACCACAACCATTCCGGAAACTACAACTAGCTTAGAATCTACAACAACCACCTCTACAACAACTAGCTCTACCACAAGTACTTCTACGACTACCTCCACCACAACCATTCCGGAAACTACAACTACAACAGAGTACATTCCGACCTGGGAAGACGAACATTTGATATCTAAAGAAGCGTTAGTGCAGGGTAACAAAATTGCAGATCTTGTAGCTGTTAATCCTGACGGTGAAGTTTTGGTAAACATACCAATGTTTGCGGTAATGGATTTGAACAACAGAGAGGTAACGATACCACAACTGGAAAGAGGCGCGATACTTGAAGTAGCGGACCCAGATATCAATCCAGATATGATAGGACTAGATAACGGTACTCCAGAAATGAGTTTGCCAGGTGATCCTGGTGTATCAATTAGTTTTGGGCATAGGATGACTAGGATTACTCCAGATTTCGACGGTGATCAATCCAACGGTAACGAAGGTGCTATACAAAGGGTCTATGAACGAATTGATGAGCTACTCCCTGGTGCTGTCTTGACTTTACATCTTACAGAAGAAGCTGGCGGCAAGACCTTGACATACGAACTGCACAGCCTTAGGGAGCTAAAAAATTTTGAACTGGATGGTGGTGGCACTCTTGCTCAAACTGCATATGATTTAAGAGCAGGGGTGGGTATAGAAAATATAGATGAGTCTAGCTCGGTTTTAAGCTTAGTTGCTTGTAGCCCAAAGCGAAGCACAAGAGATAGAATCGTCGCTGATTTCATTCTAGTACAAAATTAGATGAGATTTATCACATTCATCTAAGTATGCTTATGGTTGACACTTGATGTCTTAATAGTCACAATAGCCATCAAACGGTGGTTAAAAGTTTATCATTAAGAAGTTAGGAGAATATTGTGGCAGATCCAATGGAAGCATCAGTAACTCCGGTAAGCCAAACACCGGAACATAGAGGTCATTTTTATACAAGAGTAGTTGGGACACTCGCAGCAGCAACTTTAGGTATTGCCGGTGTTGCAGCCGTCAACGGTCAAAGAGGAGGTGCTGAAGAAGCAGCTTCACAGGAGACTGCTGATTTTTTCGCAGATATCGAAGCAATATGTGTTGACGGTAGCCCTATATTGTCCATAGACGTGACTCCAGATTCTATGAACTACCAAGTCGATATCAATGGCCAATTAGTCTATGTGTCTGACTTCTTTGAAAATGACCATGAGCTTCCGATTGAGGAAGGTGATTTATGGCGCTTTTACAATGGTTCAATCGATAAATCAGGTGTGGTATCTGAAGATACTTGTCCAGATCCTACCACCACAACCATGGAACCAACGACTACGACAACCGAAGCAGCTACCACAACTACTGAAGCAGCCACTACGACTACCGAAGCTTCTACTACAACTACCGAACCAACGACTACGACAACAGAAGCTGTTACCACAACCACTGAAGCAGCCACTACGACTACCGAAGCTTCTACTACAACTACCGAACCAACGACTACGACAACAGAAGCTGTTACCACAACCACTGAAGCAGCCACCACCACAACTACTGAAGCAGCCACTACGACTACCGAAGCTACCACAACAACCACAGCTGCCCCGACAACTACGGTAGCTCCTACTACAACTGCAACACCTAACACAGTTACACCACCACAAACGCCGTAATCGCGTGTGATAATAATCAAAATAATAGCTTTGTCCAAGGTGTTAGCTTTGTTTTGGTGCTTTAACAGAGGTGCTTATGCTTGTAACTTTTGCAATATTGTTGTAATATGATGTTAATCAAGACTGATTAACAATTAAGCAAGTGGCGCAAAGGAAGGTATATTTGCTATGGCAAATCCTATTGAAGTCTCGCAAGTGATGAACTTAACCCCAGTAGAGGGTAATATTGATATTGAACAAACTACACGTAGGTATAGTTTCCGTAGAGCAGCAGGGCTGACAAGTTTTGCGCTAGCTACGGGCTTAGGCGTAGGTGTTGCTACGGAAGCATTCGATGGCGATGCACCAGAAGTATATGCTGAAGGATGTTTTGTTAAAGACCCAGTAAACGGGACAGAATCCTGGTACGATCCATGTCCAGGCAGTGAACCTGCACCCACAACTGTTCCTGTACCGGTTACTACGACTCCACCTAGTAGTGGTGGAGGAGGAAATAATGGTGGTGGTAATTCTGGTGGTGGCAGCTCTTCTGGTGGGGGAGGCAGTCAACCAGTTGTAACTAGTGCTCCTAAACCATCCTACGAAGATAAACTAGCTTTTATTGGTTGTGAAGACGATAAGGGAAACCCAAATCTTGCTGCGGAGTTAGAAGAATTGAAGGCAGAAGACGGAAGTGGCAGAATAATTACATTGATTGACTGGTGTGAGCTCGAGTTCATTGAAGAAGACGGCATCATGGAAGGTTACGGCCGTCCAAATACTAACTGGGAAGATTTAATAGCAAATCCTGACTTTGACATAACACCGAACGAAGCTCAGACTAATGCTTTGAACATCTATCTATTGAATCGTTGGAATGAGTTGAACCCACCTGAGACTACTTCAACTACAACCTCTACAACATCGTCGACAACTTCAACGACTACGACCACTACTACAGTTGCACCAACATCTACTACATCAGCTGCGCCTGCAACCACAGAAAATATTTTAGTGGACACAACAAGTACTCCAGAAACTACAGAAAACGAGCTACTTATAACTATTCCAGAAACCACTACAGCAGTAGATCTTGGATTAGAACCAGAGGCACCAGATACTACAGTTGTAGTGGCAGAAACTGAAGTACAAGAAGCAGTAGAAGAAAGTGTCCAAACTACGGATGCAGACATTGCTATTATTGCATCAGATAATGATTCTGAAAAAGGCAGTGGAACTAACTGGTTGATTCCTGCTGCAGGTGTAGCTGCAGCAGCAGCGAGTGGCTTAATATTAGTAGCTGCTGTAAGGCGCCGTCGAGACGAGGAAGATAGACACACTCTTCCACACGGTTCTTCCCCGATTGCTTGATAGCTGAAAGTTCAGGGGTTTTCAATAAGCCTTTATTTTTAGCATAAGCTTGTCTACAATGTGCTTATGGTATTGAGTAGCAGTAAGAGATTGCTCGCGATAAGTCTGATAACTTTAGCACTTATGTTAGTTTTGGCAGCTGGCGTCTATTTTTCCGTATTCAAAAACAATGGTGATGAACTGCCAGATGTAGAAAACGATGTTTTGACTTCTAACGCCAGAGATGTGCTTCGTCAAGGTGAGTGTAGCGAGGAAGTTATTTCTGAAATTGACGTAAAATCAAACGACAACATTACCAATGAAGAACACGCCCAGTTACTAGAAGATAGTGCTAATTGTAACGTTCAGTTAAGTAATTATTCTGAAGCTTCAGAAAATATGAAGTCAGCAGCAATCTTGTACCAAGAGCTTGGTGATACCATAAAGGCCGACAGCTTAAATGAAACTGCCGAAAGGATAAAAGATTATCCTTCCGAGCCAGAGATTATCGAGAAAGACATCGAAGACGATGGGGTGTACTCAAACTGATGGTAATTTCAAAAGAAAAAACTTTAACTTTGGCATTGGTATCATTCCTCTTAGTATTAGGGGTTTTAATTTTCAGAAGTGAAGGAGCAGGCGCACTGCCTGTTTGCTTTAACGATGCAACAAGACGTGCTTCAGCTGCTACTGTAAGTGGTGAGTACCCTAGATCTAATGTCTCGCGTAATGAATCAGGCTGCGGGGCAGTCAGTAACACTAATCAGTGGGTCCTACTGTCTTCCTATTATGAGGCAGGTTCAGGAACTTATCCTGATGGGCCTGGTAGCACATTACATACACCTAACGCTGAGTTCAGGGTATTCTATTCCGGATCGACCCCCAGCAGTGCAGTTACCATAACTATTGAGCGCTCGGCCACAGGAAGGTGTGATTATACTGGTGGTGATGATGTGGTTATTCATACCATTGGCCCAGGAGGAGGTTTTATTGGGTCGTTAGACTCGGTAGCTTCAGATACGATTACCGCACCGGCAGGGGAGTTTTCACAAAATCCTAAGTATGGTAACAATGTTTGGGTATGGAATAAATCAATCAGAGTTAGTGCAAATGTTGCAACATCTATACATTGTCGTATTCGGGCGTCCACTGCTACTGCTAGCACGTACTTAACCTTATACGAAGACGTTGATCCTGTAAGTGCTCATAATGAAACTCGTCAAAGGTATAATCAAACAAACGCAGGTACTGGTGGTGGTTCTAAGGCAATATTAGGACCTGCAGCAAACACTTCAGGTTCAATAGCACTGTATTCAGACTTGGCATCTAGTACTCTCGAGTACGCAATACCTATTCAACTAGCATGCGATGCACCTGACGGCAGGTATTATCTGAGATATTATGACCCAGATACTCCAAATGCAGGCAATGCAGGGGGTACGTCTCAGCCTGCCGGGACAGTGGGGTTGGCAATATACAGGGAAAGTGATGGTGCCAACATACTCGATACAAACATCAATGAAGGAAATGACGAATACGGTGAGGTGTTGATGCCTAATATGGTTCAGGACGAAAGATACACCATGGTATGGTACAACGTAACAGCTAGAAACGGAATTCAGTTCTGGATGCCATTTAGCGAAGCGACCTCTATACCAGGAAATGATTGTGAGACCGAGGAAGGTGAAATTACCTGTGGTGATATAACCAGAACTTCCATTGAGATTAACTGGGATACTACTGACACGACAAATGCCAGAATTCGTCGCGAAGATCCTACGACTGCAACAGTAGGCAACAATCTAGCGGGTACAGGCACAGGGACTCGGGATGACACCGGTCTTACACCGGGTACTACTTATACATATAGATTAAGAAACAATAGCAATTCTGGAACTATTTTGGATGAAATAACCTGTGATACTACAGCAAATGCACCTCCATCCGTTACGGTAACAGTGACTTGTACACCGATTCTCGGAACCGCGACTTCTACTCTGAGAGCACGTTATGTTGCAACAGATCCTGATGGGGACTCGGTAGATGCTACGGCCAGCGGGGGACTGACAGGTACACGTAACAACGACAACGATCACACCTTCTCAGCAACGGTTGTCAGAAACGGTAGCTCTTATTCAGTGACAGTGTTAGTCGACGATGGAAATGGTGGGACTGATTCCGACAGTGATTCCGACACCTGTGATTTACCTAACGGTCCTAGTTTCACGACGGATGATTTGAATTGCAGAAGATTTAGTATTGAACTCCAAGACGATGAAGGTTTCGAATACGACATAGAACTGCAGCACTTCGAAGGTGGCTCCTGGGTAAATACCGGGTACAGACGCAATAACCAGGCGCTTACTGGTGGACCTCCTTCATATTCGTACTCAACAGACTTTACAGCCGTAGCTAGATGGCGAGATTTTGATGTGCATAACTTTAGGGTATTGGCGACAAACCAATCATTCCCATCCTTAACTGCTCATACTGATGATCCGGGTGATGCAACCGATCAAAGAGTAGGTCCTTGTCTGGAAACTGTTTGTGGTGGCATAACTACCAGCCCAACGTCTGTAAGCGTGAATCAATTCTATACGGTTAGTGTTCAATTTTCTACACGCAGAGTGGATGGCGCCAATGAACTTTCTAATATAGGTCCTGAAGGAAACGGGGGTACTGCAGGATCACCATTTACCTATAACATCGAATTATCGATGTCACCAGCACCTCCTGCAGGACCGAACTTAGCCAACCCCATGCCCATTAGTCCAGCAGGGTCTATACATAACGGTGTGCCGTCACCGATTGCCGGAGTGGTTGCACACGATATAACGAGCCAATTCCAAGCGCCATCTACGCCAGAAGATATAGACATAACATTCAGCTTGGATTCGGGGGATGCTAACTTTGACAGAACATGTCCAGGAGGTACGGGTTCATATACGGTAGAGGTTGCGGCACAACCGTACATTCAGTCGTTTAGAGGAGATGTGATTGCTGGCTACGGTATTTTAAACAATACGGGCGTTTGCTCTACTGGCTCGGGTAATGTAGTAGGTTCCACAGTAAATCATCCCTTGTTAGCGACGACTCCATCACTTAGCAACCCGGTTGTCGGATCGGGGACTCAGATGTCAGTGCTAGCGTTAGGAGAAGTAATCGGTTTCCGATCGGGTACAACACATACCGGATATAACGATAAACCGTGGTCCAGGATATTTGCCAACTCCACGAGCACAGCGCCTCCTAATACATCACCCCCTGCTAGGGAAGCAACTAGCATCAATGATGTGCTGATATCTCAGCGCATGGGAGGATATTATGATTCGGCCTTATGTGCAGAAAACTGGTCCGATGACATGCCAGCAGGCTCTACACCAGCATCTGATGTTAACTGGAGTGATGTGAACGGAATAGAAAGATATACAAGTAATGGAGCTCCTGGGGATCCAGTTAGGCTCACTGCTGATTCAACTACTGACGGAACAAGAAAAATATTCATCGATGGAAACGCCATAATTGGAGATCCTGGCCTGGGTGCCAATCAAGAATACGAGTATACCGACAGCTGGACTTCGGTGTTTGATATTCCATCGGTAATAATTGTTGCCTCTGGAAACATATATATTGATCCGAACGTTACATATCTGGATGGCATATTTGTGGCAGGAGGAACAATATTTACCTGTACTCCTACAGCTGGAGCACTGCCTAGTGATACAGATGAAATAAGTGCTGCGCCGAGCCCAAGCGCTTATCGTACCGGTGGCGATTGTTATGACAATTCTTTAACAATCCAAGGTGCATTGGTCTCAAACAATATCAGATTGTGGAGAACAGGTGGTTCAGTTGATAAAAGGTGGAATAGCTCTACCAGTAGCGTTGTGGATTCTACTGGAACCCAAGGGTACGATAAAGGATTAACGCAAGCAGAGACGGTTAGGCTAACTCCAGAGTTATTTATCTCTCCAAGATTTGGGGAGTCACCGACTAATGGAGATGAGGGTCAGAAACAGTTAGATTCACTAATTAGTTTGCCTCCGATATTTTAAAGAGTAATAAAGGGTGGAAAAAATAAACATATGCATTATAATGAGATTTAAGCCATGGGCATTCTGACAAACACAACAGATTTTTTTGGCCTGGATATTGGCACATCAGCAATTAGGGTGGTCCAAATGAAGGGTGGTAGAACCAAAGCTCTTGCTCGATATGGGTCTCTTGATATTGATCCCAAGATAGCCAAGAGTGATTCTAATGCAGATCTGCAAAAACTAGGACAAGCCATTAAGCAAGTAATGTCTCAAGCTGGCATATCTTCTAAAAATGTTGCTGTTGGTATTCCTTCACAGAGAGTATTTATGACCGTTGTCGATATCGACAGACTATCAGAAAAGGAACTAGATAGTACAATTCGCTTGCAAGCTGACTCGCTGATCCCAACACCGTTAGAGGAGTCCAAGATTGACTGGGCGTTGCTAGGCGACTCTCCGAAAGACCAGAAAAAAGTAGAAATTTTACTTGGAAGCGTTCCTAATACATTTGTGGAACGTCAACTTGATTTGTTAGAGTCAATGGGCTTGAATGTTATCGCGTTTGAACCAGACTCTATCTCGATTTCTCGATCGCTTCTGACACCCGACACAGCAGCACCACATCTTCTATTGGATATGGGTAATGAGGCGACAGATTTAGTAATGACTCTGAACGGTGCTCCTAGGCTAATTCGTTCGATTCCGATTGGTACATCATCGATTATTAAAGCAGCTATACAAAATCTAGGTATCGATGAAAAGCAGGCCACGCAATTTGTATTCAAGTTTGGAATGAGCAAGGACAAGCTAGAAGGACAGATATACAACGCAATAGTCGGGACCGTTGATACATTAATGAGTGAGATTGAGAAGTCAATCAAGTTTTTCCAAACACGGTATCAAGGGGCAAACATCGAGAGAATTATTGTTACTGGGGGTACGTCGGTATTACCAGAATTACCACTGACAATTGCCAATAAGTTTGGCATTAATGTAGAAATCGGTAACTCCTGGAGGAACGTCGCATTCCCGACCTCGCAACAAAATGAATTGCTGACGGTTTCAAATAAATATGCAGTCGCAGCTGGACTCGCTGAGAGGGTAGAGTAAGCAATGCTACAGTTTAATCTCCTACCAGATGTAAAAAAGCAGTACATAAAGGCTAAAAAACAGCAACGCTTGATTCTTTCTATTTCGTCGTTTGCGGCAGGCGGCGCCATTGTTATAGTGCTACTACTATTCTTTTTCGTTCAGTTTGGACAAAAAGAAAACATTAAAGATTTGACAGAAGATATCAATACTAAAATTAACGACATCAAGTCAATCGAAGACTTCAATAAAATCCTAACAATACAGAGCCAGCTAGAGACTCTGCCAGAACTACATGCGGGGAAGCCCGAAATAACAAGATTGTATGACTACCTGATTCAGTTGACTCCTGCTAATGTGAAGATTTCATCAGTTCAGGTTAATTTTACGGATAGCATAATGACACTAGAAGGGTCTGCGCCTGATTTGGCGACCATAAACAGGTTCTCAGACACAGTAAAATTCACAAAATTCAAAGCTGTACCAATAGTAGATCCTGACAGTGACGAGGGTGTAGAGCAGCAAAATATCGAAGATGCAGAAGAACTAGTACCTTTTACAGACGTAAAAACCGAACTAGGTAGATCTGAAGATTCAGCAGGCTATACACTACGGTTTACATTCGATCCATTATTATTCGAAAACCAAATAGAAGCACAGCTAATAATCCCAAATATTGTGACTACCCGATCAACACTTGGTAAACCTGATATTACAGACCAAGGCGACAACCCATTATTTGAAGAGGAAGAGGAGTAGTAGGTATGCAAGCGAAATCTTCTGCAGGCGGCAAATCTATAAAACACGCAATAATCGATAAAGCAAACGCCAGAATGTTTGCTGCCATCGCAATAGCTGTTTTTGTAGTTGTTTTTTGTATATTTGCAGCCAAAGCTCTCATTGATCAGAGTATTTATAATAACCGGGTAATTTCCGCTAAAAGTGACACGCTAAAAGTATTAGAAAGCAACAAAAAAGAAGCCGACAAGCTCCACCAGTCATATCTAGCATTTGCAACTGAACCAATAAACGTATTGGGTGGTAGTCCAACTGGTGATGGGCCGCAAGACGGCGATAACGCAACCTTAGTTTTGGACGCTCTTCCGTCAGAGTTAGATGTGCCAGCACAGACGACAAGCCTCGAAAAAGTCTTGATTAACGGTGGTTATGGAGTTAAAGCTCTCGGTGGAGACGATGCGGCCTATGATACAGACGTCAACAAAGACGAAGCAGCGTTCGCGCAAGGTCAGACCGAACCTATAGAATACGAAGTGCCGTTTGCTGCAACGGCATCACTTGAATCGTCTATTAATCTTTTTGAAACCTTACAGTCGTCAATTAGGCCATACAAAATTACCTCGCTTAGCATAAATGGAGGCGCTAGCCAGCTGGAATTATCAATAGGAATGGTTACTTACTATAAACCAGCAGTGGGGTTGCAAGTGTCATCGGAGGTTATCCAATAATGAAATCCAAAGACTATGTAATAGTTTTCATAATTGCCGTAGTTAGCGCCTGTCTATCATTCTTTCTTTCCAGCTACTTGATTCCGAGTGGTGATAAACAGCAGAGCGCAGAAGTTGTCGAGAAACTAGATTCGACGTTCAATAGGCCTCCGGAGTTGTATTTCAATGACAATTCCGTAAATCCATCACAAGAAATACTTATCGAAGAAGATCCTGGCAGTAATCCATTCAGTCGTAACTAAGGGGCTCGTAAATGAGCGTATTGTCTGAAGAAACCCAAAAACTGGTAGAGCGAGCCGTAGTTGACGAAGGTTTGCTTACCCCTGAGAAAATAAACTCTCTTCGTGAAATGTCGGAGAAAAAATCCGCACCTCTGTTCACGTTATTGGTATCAGAAGGTTACATAACTAATGAGCAGCTAACCAAAACAATCGCCCACGTCACTAAAGTTCCGTATGTTAATTTATCTAACGCTAACATCGATCCTAAAATTCTGACACTTGTACCCAAAGATATAGCTGAGCGTTATATGGCAGTTCCACTAGGCGAAATGAATAACAGACTAGTTGTAGCTATGCTCGATGCAGATAACGTACAGGCAGTGGACTTTCTGAGTAACAAGATTGGTCGCGCCCTCAAGGTTTATACAGCAAGCGAGGATGGAATCAGACGCGTCCTAAAGCAGTATAAGCAAGAATTAGGCAAAGAGGTAACGTCGGCCCTGGATACACAGATAGAAGAACAAGACAAAGAAGAAAAAGAAAAAGGAAAAGAAAAAAAAGGCGATAAGCCAAATGATAAAAAAATCATAACGATGTCTCAAGACTCTCCGATTTCTAAAGCGCTGTCTTCAATACTAGAGTATGCTGCCAAAAATGGAGCTAGTGACATCCACATTGAGTCCTTAGAAGAAGGCTTAAAAATTCGTGCTCGAATAGACGGTGTGTTGAAGGAAATAATGCAGCTCCCCAAGTCTACAGAGGCTCCTTTGATTTCTAGAATAAAAATCTTATCTAATCTAAAAATCGACGAGCATCGCATTCCACAAGACGGTCAGTTTTCTATAAACGCCAATAATAAAATAATTGACTTACGTATTGCGATTTCTCCCGTAGTCTGGGGCGAGCAGGTCGTTATTCGTTTGCTGGATAAGAGTGGCACAACCCTAAAACTAGAAGACATGGGCTATCACGGTAGGGCATTACGGACTATCAGGAAAGGATTAGAACAACCTAACGGTATGATTCTGACTTCTGGACCGACCGGTTCAGGTAAGTCAACCTCCCTATATGCGTTGTTGCAGGAAATTAAGAGCGATGAAATCAACATCGTAACCCTAGAAGACCCAGTCGAGTACAAAATGTCCGGAATTAACCAGATTCAGGTTAACTCTGAGGTTGGATTAACTTTCGCGTCAGGTTTGCGATCTATCTTGCGTCAGGATCCTGATGTTGTGATGGTTGGAGAAATCCGTGACAAAGAAACAGCTCAACTAGCAGTGCAAGCAGCTTTAACAGGACACTTAGTGTTTTCAACATTGCACACCAACTCAGCAGCAGGTATCTTGCCTCGTCTTTTGGACATGGGTATCGAGCCATTCCTAATCGCTAGTACCGTACACACAGTTATCGGTCAGCGTTTAGTCAGGCGTTTAATACCGGGTGGCGAAAGTTATCAAACCGATAAGGCACAAACAGAGGCGATTCACTCTGTTCTGGGGAATCTTTTACCAAAGAAAAAAGAAGAAATGCCAATGGTTGCTAAAGATTTAGGCTATACAAGCTTGCCTCTGGACGGTGAAAACGCTTATACTTTGTTTAAGGGTAAAGTAACCCAGGATCAACCATCTGGTCTAAAAGGTAGAATGGGACTGTACGAAGTCTTTGAAGTAACCGAAGAAATCCAGGAGTTAATTATCAAAAGAGCTACCAGTGCAGAGATTCAGAAATTAGCACAGGCGCAGGGAATGGTAAAAATGCGTCAGGATGGATATCTGAAAGCACTTGCTGGAATGACAAGCATAGAAGAAGTAAATAGGGTAGCAGCTGAAGAATCAGCTTAAAAGAAATAGGAGTTTAGTGGTGGCAGCAAGTAATCAACCAAGAATCGAAATCTTACTAGAGGAAGTTATCAAGAAAAAAGCTTCCGACCTTCACCTGCAGGTGGGTTTGCAGCCTATGCTGCGTGTCGATGGTTCACTTGTGGCTGTATCAGGATCCGAAGTCTTAACCGAAGAGATGGTAGAGAACTTAGTGTTTGCGATTCTTGATGACGATCAAAAGCAAATATTACTCAAAGATAAAGAGTTCGACTTCAGCTTTGCCTTTGGTGACCTAGGTCGGTTTCGTGTAAATGCTTTTCACGAACGGGGTAATTTAGCGGCCGCTCTACGTTTAATCCCTAGCGAAATTTTGACGATTGAACAGCTTGGATTGCCGCCAGTAGTAAATAAGTTCGCAGACTATCCAAGAGGCTTGGTACTAGTTACCGGCCCTACGGGTTCTGGTAAGTCGACAACTCTTGCAGCTCTTGTGGATAAGATTAATAGTGAAAAACCAGTACATATTATTACAATTGAAGATCCGGTTGAATTTACTCACAAGTCTAAAAAATCAGTGCTAGTACAACGTGAAGTTCACTATGATACATTTAGTTTCTCCGCAGCTCTTAGAAGCTCATTGCGTCAAGACCCTGACGTAGTGTTGATTGGTGAGATGCGTGACCTTGAGACTATTGCTAGCGCTATTACTATTGCTGAGACAGGTCACTTGGTTTTCGCGACGCTACACACCAACTCTGCAGCTCAATCTATCGATCGTATGATCGATGTTTTTCCGCCTCATCAGCAACCACAGATTCGTTCACAGCTCAGCAACATTTTGATGGGCATTTGCTCACAAAGACTCATCCCGGCAATTGGTGGAGGAAGGTTACCGGCAGCAGAAATATTAGTAGCCACACCCGCTGTAAGGAACATTATCCGCGAAGGTAAAACTCACCAACTAGACGCTGTAATCCAAACCGGAGCAGAGTTTGGTATGCAGTCAATGGATAAGACCCTGGTCGGAATGATTCATGCTGGAACAATTAGTTATGACGAAGCACGTCAATATGCAGTTGATATTGAAGAGCTAGACAGGTTGATGAGGGGATAGTTAAGTAAATGATTAGCTACAAGTACGAAGCTCGAGATCCAGCAACTGGTAAAAAAATTACCGGTGAAATTCAAGCTGATAGCGAAAAGTCTGTAGCCAAAGCCGTCAAGGACCAGGGTTATGCACTATTGTCGGTTAAGACCAAAGAAGGTACAAACCCCATAGAGAAGTTTTTAAAAGGTAGGATAAAGACAAAAGACAAAGTTATCTTTGCCCGTCAGTTATCAACTTTGATAAACGCGGGTTTGCCGTTGGTCCAGAGTTTGAGATCGGTGCAAGCACAAACCAAGAACGAAAAGATGAAAATAGTACTCGCTGACATCATAACTCGAATCGAAGGTGGTGTTGCATTTTCACAGGCTCTGGGGGCATATCCGGAGGTGTTTAATCAAGTGTTCGTTAGCTTGGTTGCCGCAGGTGAAACTTCGGGTACACTTGATAAGTCTCTAGAAAGAATCGCCAATCAGCAAGAAAAAGACGCTGAATTAATCAGTAAGGTTCGTGGAGCGATGATTTACCCGCTGATTGTATTGTTAGTTATGGCTGGCGTGGTTGGCTTTATGATTGTTGCAGTGTTGCCTCAAGTCAAAGAATTATATGAAGGTTTCGATGGCGCTCAACTACCATTTGTCACAATAGCGCTACTAGCTGTTTCAGATTTTGTAGTCAATTTCTGGTGGCTGATGCTGATAGTACTTGCTTTTATGGGTTTTGCAACTACTAGGTGGGCAAGAACAGCAGGAGGTAAATCAGCTATCGACAGTTTTAAGATAAGCGCTCCGTTAATAGGCCCACTTTTCAAGAAGTTGTATATGGCCAGGTTTGCTCGTACAGGTACAACGTTAGTTGCAAGTGGCGTTCCTTTAATTCAGACATTAAATATAACAGGGAAGGCCATAGATAATGTGCTGGTGGAGAAATCTTTAGCAAAAGCTACAGAAAAAGTAAAAGGTGGTAAGGCTCTATCTACTGCGCTTGATGGAGACCCATATTTCCTAGAGCTAGTGCCACAGATGTTAAAAATCGGTGAAGACTCCGGATCAATCGAGCAAATGATGGAGCGGGTAGCTATATATTTCGAAAAAGAAGTAGACGACGCCGTCAAGTCAATCTCAACTATTATCGAGCCAATCATGATGATCATCCTTGGTATAGTTGCCTTAGTTATCGTAGGGGCAATCCTTTTGCCAATCTACGGTCTGGTAGGTCAGGGGGTGTTTGGTTAAAAAAACTATTGCATCAAAAACGTAAGCGTATTAACATAATGTTATTAACAAGTAATTTAAGCTAAAGAGGGCACCAAAAATGTTAAACAGAATAGGTAAAAAATTAGGATACAAAGACGATGGTTTCACCATCATCGAAGTATTGATCGTTCTAGCAGTAGCTGGACTTATCATGGCTATTGTATTGATCGCAATTCCACAATTGCAGAGAAACCAACGTAACACAGCACGTCGTGAAATCATCGGTAGAATCAAGACAGAACTAGATTCTTATACTGGAAATAACAACGGTAGAATTCCTACTACCACAGGTGATTTAGACGCGGTATACAACAGATACTTAGGTTGTGCAGGTACTGCAGCAGCGCCAACACTGCCATGTGATGTAAACGTAGAAGATCCTTCAGAAGGAACTCCTGTCTTAATGGATCTTAGGTCTGGAATGACTGCACCATCAGCAGGATTAGCACCTTACCCACAAGCGGGTACTCCAGCGGCAGACGCACTTGGAGTTTCCTATTACGCTCCAGGGTTTACTTGTGACGGCGAAAGCTTAGTCGGAGGAGATGCTCGTAACTACGCAATGTGGATTGGTTTAGAGGGTGGAGCAATCTACTGTCTAGACAACGCTTAAAAGTAAGTAGCTTAAAGCTAAAACGGACACCATTAAATTACGGTGTCCGTTTGTCTTTTGTGCAATAATTAGTAACAGATGATTTATAGTTTATTCTTTTTTATAATCGGTGCAGCTTTTGGTAGTTTTTCACTAGTGTTAGCTTGGCGTACCTACGCCAAGAAAGACTGGGTAAAAGATAGGTCTAAGTGTGACCACTGCTTCCATGAACTGCAGCCGGTTGATTTGGTCCCTGTTGTTTCATGGTTAGCGTTAAGAGGTAGGTGTCGCTACTGTAACAAAAGACTGCCCAAAACCTTGATTTTATCCGAACTTTTGATGGCCTTAGTGTTTTTACTGTCCTGGCACCAATTTAGTAGTAGCTATCAAGGAGAATCACTGCCAGTATTAGCTGGTTTATTGTCGGCTTGGTTGATAGCAGCTGTAATCTTAAACGCGCTTTTCTGGTACGACTTGCGCTGGCAAAAACTCCCCACAAAGCTGATTATTCCGGTACTAGCGCTGGCAATCGTTTATTGTGCATTCCTTATGCCTGTGGATGGTTTTAGCACATACCAAGACGTTCTATTGCCAATAGCTAGTGCCGCTTTGTTGTCTGGGTTGTTCGCAGGCTTGTTTTTTATTAGCAACGGCAAATGGATAGGTTTTGGAGATGTAAGGCTGGCACTGCCACTGGGCTTATTCCTGGGTAATCCATTAAATACGTGGCTAATGCTGTTTATGGCGTCTGTCCTTGGAATTCTTGTAGCCCTACCAGGAGTTGTAGGTAAAAATCGTAAACTAAGCTCTAAAATACCCTTTGGACCACTGTTAATCTTTGCAACCTGGGCAGTAGTTTTATATGGAGATGTTTTAATCGAAAAATACACTTCGATATTAGGTCTGTAACAGATAAAGCTTATGCTATAATTAGCCCTATGAAGCGCTTGCCGGAGTATGGCTATACAATTCTCGAGGTTTTAATTTTCTTGATGATTACTGGGTTTATGTTTGCGACCGCAGTAGTGGCTATTAGCGGCACCCAGGAAAATGCTCAGTATTCTCAAGCAGTTCGAGATTTCGAAATACAAGTCAAAGATACCATAAATGACGTAGCTCACGGTTACTATCCAACAGGTACCCGGGGTAGATGCGTTGTGACGGCTGGAGGAGACGTAGACTTTGACGTTAATACCCCAGTAGAAGCGTCCCAAAACTCAGAATGTATAAACATAGGCAAAATACTAATGTTCAATCTGTCAAATATTAACGACGGATTTGGTTTAGGTACCATAGTCGGTAAAAACCCCGTGTTTAATGAGCCGCTTGATCTAGGTGTAGGAGATTTGCGTCCCATTCTGGCATACAAAGAAGATCCTGGTGGCCTAGGGACACCTGTTGATTTAACTGTACGTAAACCGCTGCGATATGGGGTGCAGGTAACAAAGATTGGCTCCGATTCAGTGCCTGCAGAAGAGTTTAGTTCACTCAGTTTTATTTCTGGGTTTAGTAATACTGCTCAAAACGCAGAGACTAGGGCTAGTGGTACACTGACAACAAGTGTTTATGGGGTGAAAGGCGCGCTTACTACTAGCGATACGCTTCTTGACTATAATGCTGAAATAGAAAGCCTAGATAGTAGTGGAAACTATGAAGTAAATCCAGCTGATGGATTTTATTTATGCTTATTGACAGCAGACGACAGGAGAGCGAGAATAGTTATAGGAGTGGATGGAGTAGCTACTGCAACTAGAGCAGAGTTCGATATCGATAGCGTTGCCGATGGGGGAGTGTGCCCATGATAAAGCATAATCAACGTGGTGATACTATTATCGAAGTTTTGTTTGCCATGACAATTATTGCGCTTGTTCTTGCCGCAGCATATTCAGTTGCATCAAAAAACCTACAAGTTAGTCAATTATCAAAAGAACGAGTACAGGCAACAGAACTTGCCGTAGGGCAACTTGATCAAATAAAAGCTCTGGATAACAAGCCTGCTAACGGAAGATTCTGCATAGATATAGAACAGAACCCCGGCATAATTTTAGAATCTGACACAGCAAACTACGACACGTATTGTGTCGATGAAAGATACACGAAACTAATAGAAAAGACTGACGAAAATAAATATAGGGTTGAAGTAAGCTGGACACCTCCTGATGGTAATGAGGATGCAGATACAAAAGTTGAGTTTTTCTATGATGATTATAACTTCAGCATAGTCGGTAGTTCAGACGTATTGCTAGCCCTAGTATCGTCAACAGGTACCAGTGCTCAATTGGGCGTAACCGTACTTAACGACGACGATCCAGCTGCTTTACGTGGAATTGTTTACGGAACAAATCCTGATCCTGAGATTGGCGGGTCAGGTGTTATAAACAGTTCAGGCACTGGTTCGCCGTTTACTGTGACGATTTCATCACTCGACCCTGATACAACCTATTATGTTCGTGCATATCTATATATTTCAGGTACACCAGTCTACAGTACTCCAGTGGCAATTAACGGGCAGGGGTTAGTCGGCATCGCACCTACACTGGACCCAACCTCATACGCAGCTGCCACACTAACAGAAGATAGCGTTGAAGTAACAGGAACCGTAGTAGCCGACGGGGGCAGTAGTGTGATAAGTCAAGGAATTGCATATGGAACTAGTCCTAACCCATATATCTCAGATGGCTTTAAAAATGGAGGTACTCCAGGTACACCTTCATATTCATTCACGGCAACTCTAAATGGTCTTCTGTCAAACACCACGTACTATGCCAGGGCTTATGCAGCTAACGAGAACGGAACAAGTTATGGTCAGCAAGTTACGTTTACTACGGACCCACTGTCTGCACCAGGTTATAGTCCGACAGGGACGTTGGATGGAAGCGTGTACTACCTATTCAACACACGACTTACTTGGGAGCAGGCTAATTCACAGGCGCAATCATTGGGTGGTCACCTGGTGTCAATAACATCGCAGGAAGAAAACGATTTTGTGTCAAATATGGCAGGTGGAGAACGAATTTGGATTGGCTTTAATGATATCGCCAACGAGGGTAACTGGCAATGGACCACCGGGGAATCTGCGAGTTACCAGAATTGGCGTACAACTCCGGTGGCTGAGCCAAACAATTCCGGAAGTGGTGAGCATGCAGCTGTAATGAACTGGAATGGAATAAGTTCCGGTGACTGGAACGACTGGGGACACAATAGCTCATCAGACACAGCTTGGTTTATCGTAGAATTTGACTCATATTACTCGGGAGCGCCGTCGCCGTCCAAGAATATTAAAGGTAGCGACAACTATGAATGTATCACAGACCTCGGTGGTCCTTGTACCGAAGTAGGTAATAGTGTTTACGCGTGTAGAAATTATAAAGCAGACTTTATAATGGAGCCTCCAACAGGCAACGATTATACCGAACTGAAGCTCATATATGGTGATTCTCCATTGTGTGGGGGGGCTCCTACTCCACCTGAAGGATCTTACGACTACGATGTCGATATTTACATTAATAACGTGCTTAACTCTACTCACACGCTAGCAAATAACGGCACGACCAATAACCTAGAAGCAATCTTGCCGTTGTCTGGATTGCCAGATGTCATAACAAGTGTTTCTGTTGAGTGGACAAACAACACACTAGTAAATGTTAGTGGAGTCAATTATAAACCCGATTTAAGAATTACTAACCTAACACTGCAGAAGTAAAATGAAGATATTTAGTAAAAAGACCAGACTACAAAAACATCAACAAGGCTTCACTATTATTGAATTAATGATTTCAACAGTGATATTTTCACTGGTACTGTTGATATGCCTGCAGGGAATTGTACAGGTGACGAGGGCTTATTATAAAGGGGTGACGCAGTCGCGCACCCAAGAAGTCGCACGTAATTTACTGGATGAAATTACGCAAACCATCCAACTTTCAGGTTCAGTAATAACCTTTGATGACCCTGCTGATTTCGGTCCGACAATAAACGTTACTCAAGTGTCACAAGGAATAGGTATTTTCTGCGCTGGAAATAAAAAGTATACCTACGCGCTGGATAGGAAGGTCTCAGAGTCCACTAACGAGAATCTAAAAGAAATCAGAAATGCTATGATTGTCGAAGAGGAAGCCTGTACGAACACGCCAGAGCTAACATCCCCAGACATCCTGGACAGAGATGTGGGAACCAATTCAGTACCAACCAGGAGCCTGCTAGCAGAAAACATGCGCTTAACGGAGTTTAGGGTGGAAAAAACGACTCCTGGAGATGTAGACAGCGTCAAGGACGGTGCAGACTTATGGGAGATAAGTATAGGAATAGCCTATGGGGATCAGGACTTATTTTCGACAGACAACCCCACAGATCCGTTTACGGGTACATACGAAGATGATTTTGGTGTAGAACGGGTAATATGCAAATCGGGTACAGGAGATGAGTTTTGTTCTATTATTACTTTAAGTACAATAGTATCTAGGCGGATAGCATAAGCATGAAAATTAACCTAAAAGACCTTCGTAAAAATGAAAATGGACTAGTATCAATAATGGTCGCTAGCCTTTTGATGGTAGTAATGGCGCTCATCACATTAGGGTTCACAAGAATAGTCCAAAATGAACAAAGGCAGGCGATAGATAATCAACTCAGTAAACAGGCGTTCTATGCCGCTGAATCAGGTATTAATATTGCTGCCAGTGCTCCAGGATTTCCTGGCAATGTTGTAGTTGATGAATGCGATGTCTCACAGTATGGCAACGGGGAAGTTTCAAATAACGGGGATGTAGCATTCACGTGTATATTAATAAACCCTGAACCAGATGATTTAGTGTTCAGTAATGACTCTATAACTTCAAATAGATCTAAAGTCGTGCCAATAATACCTAGTGGCACAATCGACGAAATTATATTTGAGTGGGGCGATATTAATAGCGATAACGTCGCTAGTAACTGTGGTAACACAGACAATCTAGTTTTCGATAAAAAAGCAGAAGAATGGGATAAAATTTCCCCACTACGGCTAGATTTATACGCGATAACAGAGGGCTCTATAGATAGAACTGAATTGATAAACTCGCAATTCAGTGCAATTTTTTATCCATGCAACAACACGGGCAGTACTACCATTAGTTACGCTGCTGGAAGGGGCTCCCCTGATGTAGGTAGAATTTATCCCGTAAATTGTCAAACAACCGGGCAGGAATACGAGTGCAGCATAACAATCAATAATGTTCCAGACACGATATCAGGGAGTAATGTCTCTAGATTTTATTCAAGATTCAACTCGGTCTATCGAGATATAAATGTGAGAATTAAGATGGAGGACTCTACAGGGGACCAGTTGCTATTTTCGAACGCACAAGCCGTAGTTGACTCGACAGGCAGGGCAGTTGATGTGTTTAGGCGTTTGCAAGCCAGAGTGCCACTATATGATACCTACGTCACTCCTAATGCAACAATACAGACGGTTAATGATATATGTAAGCTTTACGATGTTAAAGAATCCTCGATAGACGACAATTGTTTAGGCCCATAAAAGCTTAGTTCAGTTCTAGTTTTTTCTATGAAACTTTTCATGCACTGCTTTAAGGTGTGGGTCTGTAACATGCGTATATATTTGGGTTGTACTTATATTGCTATGTCCAAGCATAGCCTGGACTGATCTTAAATCAGCACCATTCATAAGTAAGTCTGTAGCGAAAGAATGGCGTAGGGTATGAGGAGTTACTTTTTTGGTTATTCCTGCCAGAAGGGCATGACGCGCAACCAAACGCTGAACACTGCGAGTAGTTAATCTATAGTAGTTACCACTTAAATTAACTTTTTTTGTGCCACTATATCTAATGAACATCGGTTTAGAGTTATCTTGACGCTTATCTAGGTATAGTTTTAGCCAATGTACAGCATCATCGCTAATGAATATCGGACGATCTTTCTCGCCCTTACCACGAACCATAAATTCCTTGCGTTTAAGGTTCACGTCCTCAACGTTCAGGTTTACTAGTTCCGAGACACGAAGCCCACTACTGAATAAAAGCTCCAAAATTGCCCTGTCCCTTAATCCGTTTTCTGTGTCAGTCTTTGGCGTAGCAAACAATCTATCTAGCTCCTCAGGATTTAAGAAAGTCACTTGCTTTCTCTTGGATTTAGCAAGCTCGATTTTATCTGCTGGCAGTGATTTTATGTCGCGCTTAGCACAAAACTTCAGGAAGCTTCTCAGGGCAATTAAATGGTAATTTAAAGTGTTCTTCTTTAACTCGTCTGATGTGTTGGTGCCAAGTCTGTTTAGCCATAGCCGCCACTTACGGACTAATTCAGCGTCTATTTCAGACACCTTGATATCTCCAGCATAGTCAACCAAACGGGTTAGGTAGTGGTCGTAATTCTGTATAGTTTTCTGGGATCGACCCTGTTCAATTTCTAGGTATTCCAGGAAATCGGTTTTTGTTTTTTGAAAGTTTGGACTAGCCATAAGCTTAATTGTAACATTATTGTGCGACGTGTGGGCAGGGGAGTCCCATATCTGTTACAATATGTCTAAATAACGGAGAAAAATTTATATGGAACGAACACTGATTATACTCAAACCAGATGCCATCCAGAGGGGATTGAGTGGGGAAATCATAACTAGATTCGAGAAAAAAGGACTGAAGATTATCGGTATGAAGATGATGCGCTTAGATAGCGCTTTGCTCAAAGCTCATTACTCACACCTAACAGATAAGCCGTTCTATAAAGGTTTGGAAGAGTTTATGAAAAGCTCACCGGTTATAGCTTTTGCGCTAGAAGGTTATGAGTGTGTAAATTCGGTGAGAATAATTCTGGGCGCTACCAATCCCAGAGAAGCCGAAGCAGGAACTATTAGGGGTGATATGTCTATAGGAACGGGCAGAAACCTAGTGCATGCATCTGACAGCACAGAAAATGGCGAAAAAGAAGTTGGACGGTTCTTTGATGACAATGAGCTATTCAGCTACGACAAATCAGAGTACATACACATCTACGAAGATTTTGAGCGAAAATAATTTTTTGGTGACCCGGGTAAGAGTCGAACCTACAACCTTCTCCTTAGGACGGAGCTGCTCTATCCATTGAGCTACCGGGCCAAATCTATCTTATTCTAGACCGTTTGCCCTCAGTAGTAAAATTATAGAGCGTAATGAGTTAAACTAAGCATATGCCAGATAAACTGTTTCGCGATCAATATGATGACGAAGAAGTGCTCTATGTATTCCGAAAACATCCCGTGGTTATGCGTAGAGGATTGATATTCTTCATGTTAGCAATACTAGCTGGAACAATTCCGTCCTTTATTAAGCCTGAACTGAGCTATTTTTATGGAGGTATTGGAGCAGGTTTTTTGTTAGGATGCCTGTTGATGACGCCATCCTGGATCTATTGGTATTTTAGTTTATTCATCCTGACCGACAAACGATTCGTCCAGATGACCCAAAAAGGATTTTTCAAGAGGAGCTTTTCAGATATCGGATTGAAACACATCCAATCAGTTAATTATCAAGTCGTAGGATTGCAAGAGACCCTGCTAGGATTTGGTACAATGGTAGTGCAAACTTACCTTGGTGATATTGTCATCCACGACATTCATCACCCGGAAAAAACATCGAAAGAAGTTTCAAAAATCTTGAGGGAATACGGAAACATTCATGACGATATGGATGAACCACAAAAAATAAGTCATGAACGGTAATTTATGAAGAAGAAAATACAAGCAATAAAGGCAAAACGTCAGTCGAAGCGAGAAGCAGAAGCCGCTAAAGAACAGGGCAGATCACCTGTAAAGATAACCAGCGAAAACGTGGCTGAACACCGTGAGGATGTGCTTAGTGGCGCACGGAAATATATTTATCCCTTGCAGCACTCAAAGCATCGAATCGTAATTCTAAGCACCACGTTATTTTTAGTAGCATTATTAACGTTTTCTATTGTTTCAGTTCTTTTGCTCTACAGGTTCCAGACAACATCTGGATTTATGTATCAAGTAACGAAGGTCATACCGTTCCCAATAGCTAGAACGGGTGGGACGCTGGTAGCGTATGAAAACTATCTGTTCGAGCTGGGGCACTACATACATTATTACGAAAATCAGCAGCAGTTAAGTTTTGACACTGAAGCAGGTAAAGCTCAGCTGGAAAGCTACAAACAAAGAGCAATAGATAAAGTAGTTAATGATGCCTACGTAAAGATAATTGCCGAAGAAGAAGGAATCAGCGTAAGCGATGAAGAAATTGATGAACAAATCAGAATAGCCAGAGAGCAGAATAGACTGGGCAGTAGTGATGAAGTATTCGAGGATGTGCTAAAAGAGTTCTGGAACTGGTCCGTTGACGATTTCAGGAGAAGCTTGAAGACAGAGATACTAGAACAAAAAGTATTGCGTTTTCTAGATCCTGAAACAGAGCAACGAGCGACTGAGGCTCTTGCTAGGATTGAAGCCGGCGAGGAATTTTCTACTGTTGCAGCAGAAGCATCAGACGATATTGGAACCAAAGAAAATGGCGGAGAGTTTGGTTTTGTTAATAGATCTAATCGTAACGTTTCACAACAAACAGTCGACACACTATATAACCTACCGGTAGGTCAAAATTCTGGGGTAGTAGTGGTCCCGTACGGAACAGGTTACGCCCTAGCAATAATTAAAAGTCTAGATCAAAAGGATGGCGAAGTAAGTGGTGCACACATAATATTCCAGCTTAAGGATATAAACGAAATATTGAACGATCGTAAGGAACAAGAACCGTATCGTCTGTACATGAACCCAGTCGAGAACTAATAGCTCGCTTGCTATAATATTTGCATAGTGAAGTCAGTAAAATTTATAAAAGAGAATCAAGAATGGCAGGTGCCAGATGCTTTTTATCGCATTAGCATTAAAGCAATAATAAAAAATGAAAAAAATGAGTTGCTTGTGCTTCGTGATGTGACCGAAGATAAAGAAGAGGGCGGAGGGTACGAGCTTCCGGGTGGTGGTTTAGACTGGGGTGAAAATGAACACGAAGCACTTAGGCGAGAACTCATAGAAGAGCTAGCTCTAGATAGTGTAGATATTGCCGAAAAACCACTAGTGTTAATTTACGGAAAGCACCCAAAAGACTATAAAACACTAAAAATATACTACAAGGTAGTTATTGACGGAGAACCAGTAGATTCTGAATCTGATGTGTTAGTGCATAGTTGGGTTACAAAAGATAAGTTTGCAGATCTGGAAATGCCAGGAGACGAATCGGGTATTCAAGACTATATTGACCAAATTTTCAAAAGATAAAGTTCGTAAAAATTGAAAAACCACCCCTGTTAGAGTGGAAGTTAATGGTGGACCTTGGTTGACGATGCATAGAACTATTTTGTCTCGTCGGAAAGATACCAGCTGATTGCACCTCTTGCTAAGTAATGCCAGCTGGGCTGCTGATCTTCTTCAGTCAAAGTAAGAGCAGCCTCAGCATCAAATATGTCCAAACGGCTATTCATTGCCGCAAAAGCTCCTCCTAATTCGGTGATAATAGAATGCGCAGCATTTCTCAGGTGCAAGGAAGCCGCAAGTTCATTATCTGCTACTTGGAATAGGGCAGCTCCGCGAGGAGAAGGTTGTAGTGTTCTTTGTAGTGAAGCCTGATGCTCTATCACTCCTCTGCTACGACTAGCTTCAACCAAGGCGAGATGACGCTCTCTAACTGCGTTTAAGCGGGGTACGCTATTTGTGAACTCTGCTCGAGTCCTGAGCGCACGACCAACTAGAGGCCCTAATTCCTCGGCGAGCCCTAATCTAGAATGTACGGAAGTATCAAATGCTGGGAGTAAATCTGGGTCTACAATAAGCTCAAGTTCACCAGTCAGTGAAGTAGAAGCAACAAATTTATCAAGCAGCTCAGACATAATAAAAACACCATACAACTTTTACTATATGGTGTCAATATCTGGCGGGCCCGACCGGATTTGAACCGGCGATCTCCTCCGTGACAGGGAGGCATGTTAGGCCACTACACCACGAGCCCGCGCTCAGACGATTTTATCAATTTTCACTCTTATTTACAAGTGTTATAAGAAGTTATTTATCAATAATAATTCTTTCATTTAGCCTAAGATAGTAAAATTATTAGAGAATTACGCCATCTTAGCTCAGTCGGTAGAGCATCTCATTCGTAACGAGAAGGTCAGCAGTTCGATCCTGCTAGATGGCTCCACGCGAGATTAGTATAGTGTTAGTACGTATGCTTCCCAAGCATAAAGTACGGGTTAGATTCCCGTATCTCGCACCACTTTATACTTTGACTTTTCTCCTATATAATGGAGGTTAACTTCAGATGCATATTCCAAAAAAATATTTTCATGATAAGTCCATTCTGGGCTTGCTAGGACTTAATGCCGCGCTTTTTGTATTGTCGGTGGCCAATGTATTATTGAATGTAGATACAGAGCTCAATAGCGTCAGTATCATTAGTTACCGTTCTAGTCGTGCTATCCAAACTAGTGGCCCCACAAACAGCCTCTATGAATTCGCACTGTTTGCAGTGGTTGTAACAGTGGTTAGTATGCTTCTAAGTATCAAGTTATATTCGCATCGCAAACACCTAGCAATTGGAGTTCTCGGTTTAAATGTAGTTAGTCTAACTCTATGCCTGGTAGTATTCAACGCCCTAACGAGGACTATTTAGAAACACCCATGAAGTTCAAATACGAGATTCCGTTTCAAAAGAACAAGGGTAAACTATACCGATTTTTTGAAATTTTACCCGGAGCATTAACATGGACAGTGTTAATTCTTCCTTTCGTACTAGCGTTTACCAATGTAGGATTAGCAGCAATTTTAATGATCGCCTACTTACTAATCTGGTTTGTGAAGGCTGTTGCTCTTGCACTGCGATCACTACAAGGCTTTGCAATAGTTGAAAAGCACAAAAAACTCGACTGGCAAGAGTTAATTGTTGACCTTGACCAAGAAGATGTTGACCACAGAAGATTCCCAAAGTGGCACTACGAGAACAAAAAACGCCAAGCTGATAACCCCAATGGAATTTATAGTAAAGATATTGTTCACGCGGTCATCGTTGCAACTTGGAACGAGGCTAGGGAAATCTTGAAGCCAACACTGGACTGTGTTGCCGAAAGTGCATATGACGATAAAGACAAAAATTTTATTGTGTTGCTGGCTTACGAAGACAGGGGTGGTCCAGAGGTAGAGAAACAAGCGAAGCAGTTAATGAGTGAGTACAAAAATGTATTTTTGATTTCTGAAGCGACAAAACATATAGATCAGCCAGGTGAGGTTATCGGTAAGGGAGGAAACATTACCGCCGCCGGACGAAGACTGCAGGAGATAGTAGAAAAGAAGGGTATTGACCCTAAAAACGTCCTAGTAACAACCCTGGATGCCGACAACAGGCCACATAAGTCTTATTTTGCGGGTTTGTCATACGTATACGCAGTCTGTCACGATCCTAAATATATGTCTTTCCAGCCTATACCAATGTTCACAAACAACATTTGGGATGCTCCGGCACCTATGCGTGTTATCGCTACCGGTAACAGCTACTGGATGATGGTACAGGGCTTGCGTCAGCACATGTTGCGTAACTTTTCTGCTCACGCGCAGCCACTTCATGCGCTGATCGAAACAGATTTCTGGAGTGTCAGAACTATCGTTGAAGACGGTCATCAATTCTGGAGGAGTTATTTTACGTTCCACGGTCAGCACGAGGTTATTCCTATATTCTTGCCGATTTATCAGGACGCAGTGCTGGCAGACGGATATAAGAGGACTCTGAAAGCTCAGTTTGTTCAGATTCGTCGTTGGGCTTGGGGTGCATCAGATATCGCATACGTTGCTAAGTACGGTTATTTTACGAAGAACAACATCTCTAAAATCGATGTAACATTCAAATTCATGAGACTGCTTGAAGGACATTTGAGTTGGGCTACAGCGCCACTAATTCTTTTGTTCGGAGCGATTATCCCTTGGATATTCAATCAGTCGGATTTCTTGGCAAACCAATTGCCACAGATTTCCAGTCAGCTACAGACAATCGCTATGATGGGTATCTTGGTAACAATGTTTATCGCTTTCAAGATTTTGCCACCAAAACCCGAGAGATACAAAAAACATCGAACTATCTGGATGGTTCTTCAGTGGATACTACTGCCACTGACCACGCTTGGCTATAACGCGTCAGCAGCTATCTACTCACAGACCAGACTGATGTTTGGTAGATACCTAGGTAAATTCGACGTAACAGAAAAAGCTGTCAAAAAAGACACCGGCGAAACCGTAACTTCCCATAGCTAAACGGATTAAAGTTAGCTACTTAAAAACATCCTATCTGCAAGGTCCGACCTTGTAGATTAAAAAATTACTCCTATGAAATATGCTTTACAAGGTCGGACCTTGCAGAAGTAAACTTTTAGGTTATTAATTATTCAATGAGTATTTGGCTTTGTAGACTGATGCTGCGACTTTATCAAATCGATTTAAAGTTTCTCCAACTAGTACGACTAGTTTAGAGATTGGAACTTCTGCCGACTTAAGAGACAGAACCTGGTCGATAACAGTGTTTATGAGCGCTGTAGAGGCTGTAAGACGGTCATTTCGGTGTGCCAATGATTCAAATATCGAAATGAACAGTACATCTCTAGAGAACGGCTCTAAATGGTTATCAGACCTTACGACTTTATGTGATGTGTCGAGTGTAATTTGTTCATCTGTCGACCAGATTGCGTTGCAGCTTTTGCATTGTCGTCTACGCCAAACAGAATAATCATTATTGTGCGACCTTGAATTCGTAACCTTGGTACGTGCATTACAGTATGGACATTTCATAAGTAAACATTAACGTTTATGCTATACCCATGTCAATATGTTGACATCGCGCAATAAAAATTTACGTGGAAAAGTAGAAGTGTTTTTGTGGGAAAACAAGCAGATTACACTTATGCTTGCCTAAACTCACGTTACTATCTAAGCTTGGATATAAGGAGAAAAATATGGCAAGTAGAGCAGAAATATCTAGCGAGGTGTTGTGGGACTTGAGTCGTAGCGATTCGGTAGATGAGCGAACAGGGATAGTTACTAGTGGAGTCTCAGTTACTTTTAGTATGGAGCCCGGTGCAGGTATAGGTGATAATGAGTTTGTTTTTAAAGACGAACTCAAGGCAGTTGGAGGTGAAATAGACAGAACTTTTAATACTACGTATCCTAGAGATTTTGATGAACTCCTGCCCAGAACCCTGCCTACTATTGTGGACGATGAAAGGAGTGAATACGAGAATGAACAGGGGGCTATTTCAGGAATCGGAAGAATCATTATGCGTAACACAAAGGTTGGGTCAGCAGGAAGCTTAGTTGCTGGAGGTAGTGGAGTTGCAGCAGCGGATGCCTTTTTAGAAGGAAGAAATCTAGCAGGAATTGCATTTACTGTTGTCGCTCTTGGAGGCTTAGTTTTTGGTGCAGGAAGATCTTTTACTTATCAAGAAAGAGATGTTAGAGAACAAGTTTTGAGCTATCGAGATCAGATTCGCAGGAATACTATACTTGGTGTGCTACGAAACTCTATCCAAAAAAAGCAAGCTAAGTAAATAAACAAAATACCCCTGATTAATCTCAGGGGTATCCGGTCGTCCACTCTAACCGTTAAGTTTGCTTTACGGCTTTTGCTCTAGGTCGTCTAACTCTATTCCGTTGTGGAATTGTAGACGTCAGCTCTTCATAAAAGAGCCTGAAGCCGGAAAGCGTTTTTGAAGAACTCTTCAAAACGCAATTCACCTCACTTAACCTGCTTATGTTAACATAAACACAAAGAAATGTCAATACCATGTGATATAATTAACCTCTGTTATGAAGACCTTTACTGAAAATAAAAAGCTATCAAATTTTGCTAGGACTGGTGTGCTACATACGCGTGTTGGAGACGTTAAAACTCCAACCTTCATGCCTGATGGAACAAGAGGGGCAGTTAAGAGTTTGACGCCTGAGCAAGTAACAAATACCGGTGTAGAAGTTGTGCTGGCGAACACTTATCATTTGCACTTAAATCCCGGAGAAGAAGTAATAAAAAATTTAGGTGGGCTACATAATTTTGCTAACAGAAAAGGACCAATGCTTACTGACTCCGGAGGATTCCAGGTATTTTCTCTCGGCAAACATGTCAAAGTGACTGAAGAAGGTGTGTATTTTAAAGATCCGGTAACTGGCGAAAAAAGGTTGATAACTCCTGAAACCTCAATTCAGATTCAGTTAGACCTCGGTGCCGATATGGTTGTGGCTTTTGATCATCTGGTAGGTTTAGACGAATCTGTTAGTGATGAAGACGTGAAAGAAGCCTTCGACAGGACTCACAGGTGGCTGGAGCGCTGTATCATCGAGTTTAAGAGACTAACCAAGGGGGTTAAAAATGATGAGCGACCGATGCTGTTTGGGGTTGTTCAAGGCGGCTTAGATTTAGAGCTAAGGAAGAAAAGCCTGCAAATCATACAAGATAGCGATGCAGACGGGATCGCAATTGGTGGATTGTCTGTGGGTGAGACTAGAGAAGAAATGGAAATAGTGCTGAAAGAGTTGGCTCCACTATACAGGGATGACAAGCCGAGGTTTTTGCTAGGTGTTGGAACACCTGAAGATCTACGAATTGCTGTAGAAAACGGAATAGATATGCTGGATTGTGTACTACCTACCAGGAATGCGCGTCACGCAACAGTATGGGCTGAAAACAGCCAAAAGATTCATCTAACCAATGAGCGTTTCAAGGAAGATTCCTCAGTAATTGAAAAAGGTTGTGATTGCTATGCTTGCGCAAATGGTTTTTCCAAAGCATTCTTGAGGCATCAATTTAAATCTGGAGAACCGTTAGCTGGTACTCTAGCATCAATACACAACTTGAGACATATGATGCGAATTTGTGAAGAGTATCAGAACAGATGATAGTATATAACTCATGAAAGTAGTCGTTGCGGAGCCGGTTAACAACAAGCTGAAAAATTTAATTCGCGAGTCTAACCCTGAGTGGGTGATGTACGATGATTCTCCAAAAGACAAAGAAGAACTTATTAGCCGCTTGAAGGGCGCAGATGTAGCGACATCGTATTCAATAAAGTACGATGCAGAAATATTCGAAGCATGCCCTGATCTAAAATACCTAGCAATTCCTGCAGTGGGCGCTAACTATTTTGTAGACATGGACGCAGCGTCAGAATTCGGAGTAACTGTCATGAACTGCCCAGGATATAACTCTCGAGCAGTCGCGGAACTAGCTCTCTCGATGGCGATAGCTGTAGCTCGCAAAGTACCATCTCAGCAGCATGAATTAAGTAGTGGTCTATGGCACGGAGATTCACATGGTTTTCAGATTTCGGGTAAAAAGGTAGGTATCATCGGTAACGGTAATGTCAGTAAGGCGGTGCAGGAATTACTGGAAGGCTGGTCAGTCGAAATATCAGTAATTAACAGTAAGTCGACTGCTGAAGAGGTCGACAATCTTTTTGATGTTAACCAAGTATTTTTCGTTTGTTGTCCATTGAACGACTCAACTAGAGGACTAGTAAGTGCTGAGAGAATTTCAAGAATGGAAAAAAACTCAATCGTGATAAATGTTGGTCGTGGAGCCGTAATTGATGAAAAAGCTTTATATAAAGCACTTTCCGAAAATAAGATATACGGAGCAGCTCTAGATGTGTTTTCTAAAGAGCCAGAATATGGTAGCAAGCTTTCGCAAGAAGTTAAGGATTTTTACGAGTTAAAAAATGTACTGGTGACGCCTCATGTTGCTGGAAATTCCTTCGAATCCAGTGAGAGATTAGCTGAAATGATATACGAAAATCTAGTAAGCGCTACAAAAAAGCAACCTGTAAACGTTTATAAGTAACATCGTTGAAAGTCAGGATTCGATTTAATGTACTCACTCGGCAACATTTGCTTGAAAGCAAATGCTCGTTCGACCGAGTAAGGATTCCTCGATATGCCACAGGCATATCTCGCCTTCGGTTCGAATCACTTCAATAATCCATCCAACTAAAAAATCCACCGATCGGTGGATTTCATAGTTGGTGGGCGATAGAGGATTCGAACCTCTCACCTCCACAACGTCAATGTGGCGCTCTAGCCAAATGAGCTAATCGCCCCGATTTGTCTTGGCTAACAGAGGAGTATTATATATTTTCTGAGAGATAAACACAATATTATATCGTGAAATGCATAAGTATTTTACGGTCTACATCACCAGACGATATAATTTTTGTTCAATCCACACCATGTGGAAAAGCAAGCAAAAATCTACTAGCACGATAGTACTAATTACTGTAGTATGGTCTCAGTGAGAGAGTTTTGGGAGAGGTTTTTAACCAATCCAAACAAGTAAGTTTGTGCTTATTTGCGAGAGAGCACAAACCAATTCTAGTTAGAAAGAGCCCAGAGTGGCTCTTTCTTTGATTTTTAGGGTATAATCTATGGTATTGAGTAGTGAAGTGGAATTCACCAGCCACAGAGCTCCGTTGTTTAGTCAGTAGGTTACGTTAAACAAACTGATAAGAGAGAAAGATTTCGGTGGAACAGCCTGTTTGGCATAACCACAACGAAATTAATCGACCCATGAACATTTACAAGAAATCAAAATAAATTTTTCTTTCGTAGGTGTATGTATTAATACGACTACTCAAGATAAAATTCATTTATGTTTTTCTTGTAGAAAATTCATAATCTCGATAATTTCATAGTGATTAAGCCAGTTGGGCCCGGAACGCACAACTTAAACTAAAGAGCATTTCTTTAAGAGTAGGTGTGCGATTTTTAATTTATAAGGATAAAACAAGGAGTAAATAACTAATGGCAGAACAAGACAAGCTACATGCTATGAGACACAGCTTAGCGCATATTATGGCGACAGCAATTACTACCTTGTGGCCAGAAGCTAAACTAGGAGTGGGTCCAGTTGTCGAAAACGGCTTTTACTACGATGTAGATATACCTAATGTGACTATTTCTGAAGATGATTTTAAGAAGATAGAGCTTGCAATGAAGCAAGTGATAAACAAAAAACAACCTTTTGAGCAGAGCAGTAAGCCAATCGACGAAGCAATTACTTGGGCCAAAGCAGCAAACCAACCATACAAAGAGGAACTTCTAAACGATTTAAAACGTGCAGGCACTACTGTCGCAAAAGATTTAAGTCCAGAGGAAATGGGTACGTTTGCAGGCGAAGATTCCAAGTCTGACACTGTAGGATTTTATACCAATGGCGACTTTACAGATTTGTGTCGAGGTCCACACGTCGAAGACACCGGTAAGGTTGGCGCGTTTAAGCTGATGCGTGTAGCAGGCGCCTACTGGCGAGGAAATGAGAAGAATCCTCAGATGCAGAGGGTATATGGAGTGGCATTCGAGACTAAAGAGCAACTAAACGAGCATTTGCACATGCTAGAAGAAGCTAAGAAGCGTGATCATCGTAAAATCGGTAAAGAGATGGACTTGTTCGTTTTCAGCGACCTGGTAGGCCAAGGATTGCCTCTATGGACCCCTAGAGGGACTATCCTGCGAACGGAAATAGACAGATTTGTACAAGAGTTAAGGAGTGAATATGGCTATCAACCCGTAGAGATACCTCACATAACCAAAAAAGATTTGTATGAGACAAGTGGTCACTGGGACAAATTTGGTGATGAGTTATTCCAAATAAAAACTAGAGAAGGACATGAATTTGTCATGAAGCCTATGAACTGTCCTCACCATACCCAAATCTATACCTCCCAGCCTCGTAGTTACAGAGATTTACCAGTTCGCTATAGCAATACGACTATGGTATATCGTGATGAACAGTCTGGAGAGTTAGGTGGTCTATCTAGGGTTCGCTCAATTACACAGGACGATGCACATGTATTTTGTCGAAGTAGCCAAATTAAGCAAGAAGCGCTAAAGATTTGGGCCATAGTCGAGAGGTTTTACGGAGTATTTGGCATGGAAGTTCGAGCAGAGCTATCATTCATGGACCCAGATGAGCCTGAAAAGTATCTCGGAGAGCCTCAGTTATGGGAAGATGCACAAAATACTCTTAAAGAATTAGTTATCGAGAAAACAGGCGAGGAAACAACAATTGGGGTAGGCGAAGCTGCGTTTTATGGTCCAAAGATTGATTTTATGGCCAAGGATGCTCTAGGTAGAGAACACCAAGTAGCCACTATTCAGCTGGACTTTAATCAGCCTGAGCGATTTGATTTAACTTGTACAAACGAGGAAGGTAATCCAGAAAGAATCATAATGATTCACGCAGCAATTGCTGGATCGCTTGAACGATTTCTATCGGTGCTAATTGAACATACTGCTGGAAAATTTCCGATTTGGTTGTCTCCAGAGCAGGTCAGGATAATAACCGTTAACCAAGAAGAAATGATAGTTAGAATGGCAGATGACATTAGACAGCTAGCTGAAAATTCCGGCTTGAGAGTCCATGTTGATAATACCCACGAATCAGTTGGAAAAAAGATTAGAGCAAGCGAGGTGGCCAAGGTTCCTTACACATTAGTTATCGGTGAAAAAGAGCTTTCCGACGGCGTGCTGTCTCCGAGATTGCGCAAAGATATTTCTGTAATTGATGCTCAATCTGAGTTACACTATGAGCAGTTTGTAAATACTGTTCTGAATGAAACTAAATCTAGGGTAAATAAATCTAGCTTATGACCAAGTCAACCAGTAAAAAATCAGCGAAGGCAAGAACTTCTAAAAAAACAGAAGTCGAAAAGCCTAAATTAGTAGATAAAAAGACTCTTAAGAACGCTAGGGCTAATCTGGAGTTGAAATTGAGTGTTGTCTTTGCTGGAATAGCAATGTTTGCAAACGTGTTAATTTATTTCTTTGCGATTTTACCTGCTTACGAAATAATTGACGGCGAGTCACAAGGTAGTTTGAGTGAAACATTAGATAGTAGTGAGAGAGTTACAGATATATTAACACCGGTAGTTTTTGTGGCTCTAGCAGCCGCTTTGGTATTGCTTGCTGTCGGGACTTTTAAGTATGTCAAAAACAAACCTAAGGCCAAAAGTTCAATCACTGGTAGCTAGGATTCCTGAAGGTAGGTTAATGACCTATGGTCAGCTAGCTGCGCTAGTAGGAAGTCCGAGAGCAGCCAGAATTGTTGGTGGAATTGCTCACTTCGGCGATCCAGAACTACCCTGGCATCGTGTTGTAAATAAGCAAGGTGGGTTAGCTAGTGGATACCCAGGTGGTCGGATGGCACACATGGAACACCTACTTGCCGAAGGCGTAAAATTCAGCAACGATAAAGCAAACATTAACGAATTAATCTGGTGGCCGGATGAGCTGTAGGCCCGTAATTTTCATAGTCGGCGTAACTGCTAGTGGCAAGACAGCTTGCGCATTGGAGGTGGCAAAAAGGCTTAACGGAGAGATTATTTGTGCTGACTCGCAAACCCTCAGAAAAGACCTGAACATTGGTACTGCAAAGCCTGCTAAAGAAGAACAAAGTTCGGCTAAACACCACATGCTGGACTTGATTGAACCATACGATAGATTCAGTGTTGCGGAGTTTAAAAAACAAGCAGAGGTAGCAATTCAAGAAATACAATCTCGCGGGAAAATACCGATAGTAGTTGGTGGCACTGGGCTATACATTGATTCACTGTTTTATGATTACGATTTAACTATCAATAAGATTGATAGAGATGAATACGATAACCTTTCAGTTAATGAACTTCAGCAAATAATAGTAGATAGAGGCTATGAGTTGCCTGCAAACAAAAATAATCCCAGACATTTAATTGGAGTAATAGCACGTGCCGGAGAAACATCGATAGATATAATACCTGCCAAAGACAGTCTAATCTACGGTATTCGGAGGCCTGACACAGAAATCAAAGACCGTATAAATAAGCGCGTAGAAATCATGTTTGATAATGGATTAATTGATGAGGTGAAGTCCGTAAGCAAAAAATACGGAAAGCCCCCAGCAAAACTGGATGCCATTTGCTACCCGATTATTCAAAGATACTTAGATGGAAATATAAATCTAGACGAGGCAAAGCAGTTGTTCAAAACGGCTGACTGGCAGTATGCGAGGCGCCAAAAAGCATGGTTCAAACGTAATCAATTTATTCAGTGGTTTGAGGATGAGAAACAGGCTGCAGATGCAATAATTAAAGATGTAGCGCACTACTGAACAAATCTGTTACAATTAAACCAAGAGGTTGAAGAAGTGATAGAACAGCTATTTGGTTCAAAGACGAGGGTAAAGCTACTAAAGCTGTTTTTTAGTAACCCCAATCGCTCGTTTTATGTAAGAGAAATAACAAGAAAAGTAGAAGAGCAAATTAACTCGGTCCGACGTGAGTTGGCAAATTTATTGGCTTTAGGACTAATAACGTCTGACAGCACAAATAACAAACTTTATTACGAGGTTAATCAGAAATACGAGCATTATGAAGCGCTGAAAAGCATGTTCTCTGAAGCCAAAAAATCAAAACCAGCTGACAAAAAGGTTACCTCTAAATCTAAGAAGGCTGACGAAGCAGAGGATACTAAAGAAGAGGTTAAAGACAATACCGTGGAGCTACCAGAAGCAAAACACTGGGAGGGCGCAGGCAACATCGTAGGTATAGCATACTCGGGAGTTTACACGCGAGATGAAAGTGCCGGAGTCGATGTGTTGGTTGTCGGAGATGCATTAATCTCAAAAGTAGAATCAGTAATCTCTGAGCTTGAAAAAGAGAAGAACAAAGAGCTGAGATACGCATTAATCGAACCTGATGAGTGGCGTTATAGGCAACAGGTAAGAGACAAATTCTGGCTACAGTTCGATGGTGCAAAAAAGCAAATCGTATTAGACAAACAACAAATATTCGAAGATAAATAGGAGATAGATATGGAAATCGAATTTTATGGGGCAAATTGCTTCAAGATTAAATCTAAACAAGCAAGTATCGTTATTGATGACGACTTAGATACACGTGGATCAAAAAATGTGACCAAGGATAAAGATGTACTTGTAGTCACAAATAAATCTATAAAGCACGATAAGTCTTCTGGATTGGCAAGATTAACTCTAGAAAGCGCCGGCGAGTTTGAAGTTGGCGACATATCTGTTCAGGGAGTGCAGACTAGAGGCCATCTGGATACTGACGAAGAGCAGACGGCTACAGTATTCCAATGTACATATGGTGGCGCTTCAGTGACAATTTTAGGTCATATTCACCCTGATCTATCTGATGAAGTTCAGGAGCTAGCTGGGGGTACTGACGTACTAATCGTTCCGGTTGGAGGAAACGGTTATACACTCGATGCAACAGGTGCTACAAAAGCAATAAAAGCAATAGAGCCAGATGTGGTAATCCCAGCGTATTACGATGAATCAGGACTTACATTCGAAGTTCCGACTGCACCTTTAGACGACTTCGTAAAGACAAGCGGTCTAAACTTTGAAGAAAAATCAGACTCTCACAAGGTTGGTAAAACTAGTTCAGAATCTGGTCAAACACAGTTAGTTGTATTAGAAACTAAAAAAGCCTAAGTATTTCCCAGGCTTTAGAAAGCAAAAATTAGCTGGTCTTATTTAGCGATAAGGCCTTTTTTGCGTAGCGTACGTAGGGCACTTGTGCTGATTTTCATCTTCACTTTTTTGCCGTCTACGATAATAGTCTTCTTCTGAAGATTTGGTTGCCAAACTTTCTTGGTGTGGCGTTGCGAAAAGCTCACGTTGTTGCCGTGTTGCTTGGCTTTTCCGGTAATGTCGCATGATTTCATGGGTTATCTCTTAGATTAATTACTCGAATCATTTTACTATTTTTACACCTTACAGTCAAGGGTAAATAGCTTAGTGCTCGATGCTATACTATGATTAATGAATTTGTTTTTGTTTGCTCAGACGAGCATAGGAACTGGAGGTTTTCAAAACTTCGGGATAAGCCTGTATGCAATAGGCCTATTTTTGATAGTATTACTGATTTCTGCAACTCTGCATGAAATGATGCATGCCTACGTCGCATTGAAACTTGGTGATGATTTGGCTCATAGCCACGGTCGGATTAGCTTAAACCCACTTGTGCACATTGACCCCATTCTTACGATTGGCTTACCTGCTGTACTGTTGCTGCTCGGCCAGCCACCAATTTTGGCTGCCAAGCCAGTCCCGATAAATACTTCTAGGATAGAAGGAGGAGACAACGGATTAGCAATTGTAGGAATCTCCGGCCCTCTGACAAATCTTGCGCTTGCGTTCATCTTTGGGGCTATCCTAAAACTAACTAGTTTCACTGGAGTTACATATGACATCTTATGGCTATTCGTGTTCGTTAACGTGAGTTTGTTTGTGTTTAACATGCTGCCTATACCTCCTCTTGATGGCTCCAGAGTTCTATATGCTGTAGCTCCAGAACCCGTACAAAGATTTATGAGACAAATCGAAGCTTTTGGGATATTTGGTCTTGTGCTGATTCTAATGGTCGCCTATCCTATAATTTATCCGATGCTCGATAGAGCAAACGAAATTATCTTTGACCTAGTAACGTAGAGGGCATAGCAGTTATACTTATATCTGCAGACTAGAGCTATCATTATGATTTTTCTGAATAACTAATCATAGGGTTCGATCTCCGCATATAATCCGTGGATTACATGCTTATCTTACCCACCTAGCTTTTGCGCAGGTAAATCCAAGGTAGCTCTTTCCAGTCTGCATACAAAGTAATTATAATAATGAATGAAATTGAATATTGTTTTCGGAAAGAGCAGACAGAACAGACGATCTATTCGGCTGTCCTGCTCGATGAGAAAACCCGAAGGGTTGTCTCATAAGTGAAACAATTAAAATTTGAACATCAATTCGCTTCAGATATAAAACAAGGTGAAAAAACTGCCACATTTCGTGTCAATGACGACAAAGACATTAAGCCAGGGGATATTGTTGAGCTTGTAGATAAAGTTTCACACGATTATCCGTCAACTTGGGAAATACCAGGTGAGCTTGAAATAACAGAGGTAAGTCAAGTATCAATTGGCAACTTAAATAAGGAACATATGCTGCGAGCAGAGTCATTTGATGACGTCGATCAAATGGTGCAGACATTCCGACGCTTTTATGGCGAACACGTCAGCAATGAAACTTTGGTTAACGTTTTAAACTTTACATATCGACCATTTGAAGTACCCAAGAAGTTCTTAGAGCAGGTAACAACAGACGATCAAATTCCACAAAAAGTTCAGCTGTTTGCAGATGGTGGATCAAGAGGAAATCCTGGTCCTTCAGCTTTGGGTTTTGTAGTTTTGGACGAGGACAATAACTTACTACATCAGGATAACAAGTACCTGGGGTTAACAACTAACAACCAGGCAGAATACCACGCAGTTCTAGCAGGAATGGAGTGGTGCCTGTCTAAAAATGTGCGAGAGATAAAAATATTTCTTGATAGCATGCTGGTTGTAAATCAGATGAACGGTAAGTTTAAAGTCAAAAACCGAGACCTTTGGACCTTATACGAATCGGCCAAAGATCTAAGTAAAAAGTTTCGCAAAGCAACAGTTACTCATGTGCCTAGAGAAATGAATAAACTAGCCGACAAAGAAGTTAACAAAGCCCTGGATGCCATAAAGGGGGCCGATATTGTACAATAGAGTTGTCCTAGTCATACACGGTCAATCGCCAAGTTTACTTGGAGGAAAGTCCGGGCAGCATCGGTCAAGACAGTTGCTAACGGCAACCGAGAGTAATCTCAGGGAAAGTGCCACAGAAACGAAACACCCAATTTTCGGGGATAGATGAAAAGAGTGGGGTAAGAGCCCACAACTTCTCACGGTGACGTGGGAGGGTAGGTAAACCCTGTCTGCTGCAAGGAGGTAATTTATCGCTTACTAGCGATCCGCTGACCACTGTTTGCCGCTTAAATCCGCTCGAACTGCTGAGCAATCAGTAGTCTAGATAGATGATTGACGATAACAGAACCCGGCTTATAGTGCATGATTTGGGCAATTAAAAACACCTCTGATTTAAGAGGTGTTTTTTGTATCGTTTAGAATATTATTTAGCTGCCGATACTACTGCTTTGAAAGCTTCTGGTTCGTTAACAGCTAGCTCGCTTAAGATTTTTCTATCAACCTTAATGTCTTTTTGCTTCATGCCATTAATCAACTTGCTGTAAGTTGTACCGTTTTCACGAGCCGCAGCGTTGATACGAGTATTCCATAGTTGTCGGAATGTTCGTTTGCGATTTCGTCGATCGTTGTAGCTGTTCTCTAGTGAACGAACAACAGCTTGCTTACCACGACGTACACTTGAACGGTTCGCCAAAGACATGCCTTTAGTTTGTTTTCGAATCTTATTGTGTCGTGCGCGTGCAGTTACGCCTCTTTTTACTCTCATTATTTAGCTCCTAAGTTTAACTTGGCGTTTTTGGCTTGCTTGCCGGTCAGCTCTTGAACGCCAGCATGTGTTCGCTTACGACTTTTGCTTTTTTTCTCCAAGAAATGCTTTCCGGTAGCTTTTCTTCTTAAAACTTTACCGTTCTTATTTACTTTGATGCGATCTTTGGTTCCACTATGAGTCTTTAGTTTTGGCATTGTTAGCTCTCCTTATTGTGAAGCTCAGTTGGCGTCCGGCAAATTGTGGTGCTTGGTCGACAGTTGCTTCTTCGTTAAATGATTCGATTATCTTTTCGGCAAGTTTAAATCCTAAGTCTTTGTGAGCTAGTTCTCGTCCTCTATAACGTAGAACGTATTTCACTTTGTGTCCGTCTTCCAGAAACTCTCGGGCTTTTTTGGCTTTGACACCTAGGTCGTGATCGCTGATTTTCAGCCCCACTCTTAGCTGCTTAACCTCTTGTGCCTTAGTGTTCTTCTGGTTCCGCTTTGCTTGCTTGGTCTTCTGGTAGTTGTATTTGCCCCAGTCGATTATTTTTACTACCGGTGGGTCTGCATCAGGAGAAATCTCCACTAAATCCAGCTCGGCATTTTGTGCTGCAGAAAGCGCTTCGGTTCGACTCATGACCCCTAATTGGTCGCCATGTTCATCGATAACACGTAGCTTCGGCGCCCGAATTTGGTCATTCAGGCGAGTAAATTTACCTATGGTAATCTCTCCTTATTTTATGAAATTGTTTTATTAATGATAACAGATGTGGACCTCAAATACAAGAGGTAGAGGGCAGATTTTACACTGTTGATAGTGGCCTGTATTGCAGGGCTTCAGCTACGTGTTCTTTGTTGATAGTATCGCTGTTCTCTAAATCAGCAATGGTCTGAGCTATCTTAATCATTTTCATATAAACACGGGCAGAAATATCCAGTTTCTCAGCAGCGATGTCTAAAAATTCTTTTGCTTCAGGTGAAAGTTTAGTTTTGGTCTTTATGTCTCTGTTGTTGAGCTGACCATTAAGCTTCTTGCCTTGGCGAGCTGCCTGTTTTTCTTGAGCAGAGATTACACGTTTTTGAATTTCAGAACTTGTCTCTTCGCCCGAATTTTTCTTTAGCAGATTCTTGTGATTTACGTTGTCGACAGTTACATGTATATCGATCCTGTCGAGTATTGGTCCAGAAAGCTTCTTTTGGTATCTCTGTAGCTCTATTGGAGCACATGTGCAAGCTTTGGTGCTACCGTAGTATCCACACGGGCAGGGGTTCTTGGTCGCTACAAGCATAAAGCGAGCAGGGTAAGTAATCGTATCTTTTGCCCTTGATACTGTTACCTGACCGTCTTCCAGGGGTTGGCGAAGGCTTTCGATAGTATTGCGCCTAAATTCAGGGAACTCGTCCAAGAAAAGAACTCCGTTATGAGCGAGCGAAACCTCACCCGGGCGAGGTCGCTGACCTCCGCCAATAACTGAGACATCGCTTGAGCTATGATGTGGTGATCTAAATGGTCGCGTTTCGATCAAATCTACGACAGAGTCACCCGTTAGGCTATGAAGGTGGGTTATAGAGATAATTTCCTCATTTGAAGGTGGAGTCATTATTCCAGGCAGTGCTTTAGCCAGCATGCTTTTACCAACTCCTGGCGGACCGTTAAGGAGTAAATTGTGTCCTCCGGCTGCTGCTATCTCCAAGGCACGTTTGGCTCTTGCTTGTCCAACTACCTCTGAGAAATCCGTTATTTCGCTTACCGAATCAGCTTTCGATCCACTATTTCTACCTACAGACTTAATAAAATATTCGGATGGGTCGCTTTGAAGTTTCTCGAAAACATCTTTCAAATTGTCACTTGCAAATACTTCTATATCTTCAAGCAAGTTAGCTTGTTTCAGGTTAGATCTAGGGATGATGAACTTCTTGTGCCCATTTGCTATCGCACACAGAAGCTTACCGATTATCCCCCTTACTGGTTTAATATTTCCATCTAAGCCTAACTCTCCCATCACCACAACACCCCCATCTAGCTTATTCGAGATTAGTTTAGCCTTCTGCAGGATTGATACCGCTACAGGTAGATCATAGTGAGCGCCATCTTTAGGAACGTCCGAAGGAGAGATGTTGACCGTAATGCGTTTCTTAGGAAGAGGTATAGAGCTGCTGGAGAAGGCAGAGCGTATACGCTCCTTAGATTCATCCAGGCTCTTACCAGCGAAGCCTACCAGGATAATTGTGGGCAGGCCATTAGACAGGTTTGTTTCTGCGGAAACCATTACACCTTTTCCGCCGTTCTCGTGTACGGAATAAATAGCCATAGATACTTTAACTGTAAAGTCGAATTGCCATAAAAGCAATAACAATAATTTTCTTTGCTAAATAAAGAACAACGACCTGCGAGAAGTCGTTGTTACAGATACGTTTTTGTTTTTGAGCACTTTTTTTATTCAAAAGTACTGACTTAAAGATACTGGGATATTACGCTTATGTCAACACTTTTTTGGTAGTTTTTCTAAGTATTTTTTACCCACGCAATAACTTAGCGTGATACTAAAAAAGTAAACACTAAATACAGCGTAGAAAATAAGTAATTCAAATAATAAAAAGGGAATAGGGTGATGTTAGTAGTAATTATATCAACTTTGATTTTAGGCTAAGTTTAAATTGTGCAACACAACATCGTCGAAGTGTTTTTGTGCTTCTAAGATCACACGAAAGCTTAAAGTTCTCCCCAGGTCATCGTTTAGCAATCCCTAATACCCCAACACTTTAGTTACCGAGTGGTTTGCCATCCAAGCCAACCGTTAGTTTAGGTATTTAATTTATGCATGTTTTTAGGGTCGATTAAGGGAAAAGTGCAAAATATTTATCGATATAGTCGTTGTAGATTTGTATTTTTTGTCAACCTAAAAAGCATTACGTAATATGCCCAAGGTAAGTTATAGTTACATAGATTATTTAGAAAGCATGTTGTAAATATAAAGTAGTATGCTTTTTATATTTCTACCATATTTAGTTAATCTAACCTATTAGAGTTATTTCTACATCAATTTTATAAACATAAAAACTATTGACTTTTTATAACGGTTGTGCTAAATTTTACTCATGGTTAACAAAAAACAAAAACAGCCATAACAAAAAATACGCGTCGCTCATGTAAGCCTAAAGCTTGCGTTGAGCGGTCAGTCATAAAGTCTAAGGACGATAAGCGCTTTACAGTAATTTATAACGAGCGGATTTGTCGTCCTGGACTTCTCTTTATATTTTTAACTGCACTATTTCTCTTGGTGCAGTTTTTTTATTCATGAGCAGCTAGGTTCATAAAAGATGAGTAAAATAGTTTCAACCGAGTGAATTTATAAGAGTAATGATGTAATCTATTACCTATGAGACAAAAAATTAAACTGTTAATGATGTTTATTGCTAGCCTAACGGTATTGGTTTTGTTGTTTATCTTGGTTAACCCAGAAAATAAACCACTCATTCTAATATTTCTACCAGTTCTATTAGTCTGGATTACTCTTTACAGCCTTACAAAATTAGCAGTTTTAACTTTTATTAGTAAACCTACCAAGCTCCACACGGTAATCTCGTTCATGTTGACTAGTTTAGTGGTGTTGATTTTTTTGCTATCAGGTATAGGGCAGCTGACCCTTACGGATATTGTTTTAGTTGTCCTGCTTGGTTCTGTAAGTGGGTTTTATTTTTATAGGACATGGGTCTAACAATAAAAGGGTAAAATTGATATAATTAACTCTATAAATGAATCCACAAGAGATACTACCGTCACCAGAGATAGATAGCGTACCAAAATCAGCAGAATCTGAGAGTGTTAACGCTGAGAACGAAACTGAACAAGCAAAACAAGCAGAGAGAAAAGCTGGTCCATCAACTGGTTTCGGTGCCGTTAGCGCTGTTGCAGTTGATGATGCTCAATCTCAAGTCCAAGGCGCAGTAGGAGCTAGTTCGGGAGGTGCGGGCACAGGCTCAACAATGCAACTTGGGACTCCAGCTACTGCAGATGACTTGGACTTGATAGAGAAAGAGTGGGTCAAGAAGGCCAAACATATCGTTGCTACAACGATGGGCGATCCATATACGCAAAATAAACAGATCAATGAGATGAAGGTGGACTACATTAAAAAGCGTTACAATAAAGACATTAAGTTAAGAAAAGAATAAATTATGCCCATATTCTTGGTCGTCGTCGTAATCCTGTTAATAATCACGCTGTGTATTGGTTTTATTGCCTATTCGCACACCAAGAAAGTTTTTAGAGAGCAAAAGAATTTCGAAAGGGGACTAAAGATGGTCCCGTTGCTTATTCACTTGCCCCCACAAAGCTCGGATACGGATATTGGTGCTAGAGACGAACGTGATGTTACTGACGAAACTATCTCAAAAGCTCAGACCATGTACAATATTATTTCTAGCACAGTTCAAAAGGGTTTTAAGAGTAAGTTCTACGGTCAGCGTCACTTTTCATTTGAAATCGTCGGAGTAAAAGGTTTTGTTTACTTCTATGCTGCTGTGCCAGTAGCGATGGTAGAAGTTGTTCAGCAAGCCGTGACTAGCGCCTATCCAACCGCAAGATTAGAAGAAGTTGCCGAACACAATATATTTAGTCCCGTAGGTAAATCAACAGGAACTATGGGCGGTGAAATGACACTCAAAGAGGATGCCTCTTATCCAATCGCGACATTTCAGGAACTAAAAAGATCAACGATGCGCTCGGTCTTAAATGCACTTTCTACTCTAGAAAAGGAAGATGGAGCAGGAATACAAATCTTGCTTAGGCCTGCGGATGCAGTATGGCGAAAAAACGCGTTAGCCAAAGCTGACAAAAAACGCAAAGGTGAAGACAGCAAGAAAAACAAATCTGCTGTAGCAGGAGGATGGTTTAAAGATTTAGTTTGGGCATTAGTGAAGCCTCCTGAGGAAAGGGAGAAGAAATCTGAAGATAAGCAAATCTCTGGTGCAAATTCTCAAATCGTTGATGCCATGGAGGAAAAAGCCAAACATGCAGCATACGAGGTGCAAATTCGTTTAATAGCCTCATCTAATGTTTCGCAGAGAGCACAATCTATATTAAATAGCCTGAAAGCAACCTTTGCGCTTTATGATTCCCCAGGCCGAAACGGGTTTAAGTTTACTCCTGCAAAGGATATCGATAGTTTCATTACAGCATATATATTGAGGTTCTTCCCGCCAGAGAATAACAAAATGGTTCTAAATGCTGTCGAGATGTCGACCTTGTTCCATTTTCCGTCTCAAGACAGTATCCCGACCACACAGCTCGAGCGTCAGGCATCTAAGCAGGTAGATGGTCCTAGGAACATTCCTGATGACGGCTTATTGTTAGGATATAACGTATTTCGTGGCTCCAAAAAGAAAATTAATCTCGACATTAATGATCGCAGAAGACATCTATATCTTGTCGGTCAAACTGGTACAGGTAAGTCTACATTCTTAGAAAATATGGCACTTCAAGACATGATAAATGGAGACGGTTTCGCTTTTATTGATCCTCACGGTGACGTGGCTGAAAAACTGCTTTCAATGGTGCCTAAAGAGCGTACTGAAGATGTAGTGTATTTCTGTCCAGCAGACATGGAATACCCACTAGGTTTAAACCTGTTCGAGTTTGATGATGCAGATCAACAAGACTTTTTGATTCAGGAAGCGATCAACATGCTGTACAAGCTTTACGATCCACAGCACCAGGGAATAATTGGCCCTCGTTACGAGCATTGGTTTCGTATGGCGTCCAGGACAATCATGGCCGATCCTGCCGGGGCAACCTTCATTGATATACCGAAAGTATTCACCGACGATGTTTACGCAAAAGACAAACTGAAACACGTTAAAGACCAGGTAGTTTTGGATTTCTGGAACAAAGAAATGGCTAGCACGAGCGATTATCACAAGAGTGAAGTATTGGGCTGGTTTGTATCCAAATTTGGTGCCTTCATGGCTAACGAAATGATGCGAAATATCATTGGTCAGACCAAGAGTTCGTTTAATCTGCGAGAAATTATGGATAACAAAAAAATCTTGCTAGTTAACCTGAGTAAAGGTAGGACAGGCGAACTAAACTCTAAGTTATTGGGTATGATTTTCGTCATGAAGTTTCAGGCTGCAGCTATGAGCAGAGCAAATATACCCGAGGACGAAAGAACGGACTTTGCATTGTACGTTGATGAGTTCCAGAACTTCTCAACTGATTCGTTTGCGACGATTTTGAGTGAGGCCAGGAAGTACCGCCTAAATCTAATTGTCGCCAACCAGTTTACGACACAGCTGACTGACGAAATTCGTGATGCTGTATTTGGTAACGTCGGTACTATCGTTAGCTATCGTGTCGGTACGGCAGATGCAGAATTTCTAGCCAAGCAATTTGCACCAGTGTTCGACATTGATGACTTGCAGAGAATTCCGAACTACAACACTATCGTTAGGACGTTGATTGACGGTATACCGACACAGCCATTTAGCATGGCTATCTTGCCACCATTGGGTAACCCCAATAAGGAACTAGGGGACGCCCTGAAACAGTTGTCCGCGGCAAAACACGGTAAACCACGCGCCGTAGTTGAGAAGGAGATTTTCGAACGAATTAGTACACCGGGTGGAAACACTTCGGAGCCCAACAAGCCTAACTTTGGACGTAACTTTAGCGCAGGCGCTCAAACCTCGCCCCAACAACCTCAGAAGCCTTCCACAGGGTCTTCGTTCCTTGATGATTGGCTAACAAAGAAACAGACTAATAGTTTTAAAGCTCCGAGTTCACCATTCAAAAACCAGCCACAAACTCCTCCTGCTACTCAATCACTGTCACCACCACCACAAGTAGCAAGCCCTACACAACAGCCAACCACACCCCAAACGCAAACGCAAATAGCTAGCACTCAAACGCCACCTCATACTATTACGCAGGCACAAAACCAACCTACGCCACAACCACAACAACCACAAAGCCAAGAAACAGACACTGCTCAGAGCCCCCCACAGCCCCTACAGCCTGCACAACAACCACAAGCAGTATCAGAAGCCGAAACTCCACAAAGTGCTGCCATAGAGGCTCCTAGTACACCGGTTGATAATTCTACCGAACCTATACCTGCTAACGCACCAGAGCCATCACAAGAATCAATTCCTAAACCTCAGCTAGCCGAAGACACACATATATCAACATCAGAACCACAAGATCACACAGTAGACTTAAGATAAACTGACTATTTTCGAGATTTAAAGAGATATACGAGGCCTTCAATCGTTGTTCCAACGACTGCACCTATTACAAAAAGCAGTATCGCAAGCAAATAGTTGTATTCGTAACCGTAGTGTTTTGTAATCCACAGTAGTCCTGAAGTACCGAGAAACGCAAAGAACGCACCCCATAACATACCCTGAGGTCTAGCGACAGTTTTTCCAATAAATTCACTCGGCTTATCAACTACAGATGAATGAATAACCTTACTAAATGTTCTAGACACCGGAGAAAGTCTCTTTCTAGTTCTCGTCATAGTTCTAGAGAATGCCATATTTTTTAGCTGTGAATTCACTAAAACAGGGTGGCGTTTTGGTTGCTGATGCTCACCGGCTGAGCGTTCTTTGCCACTTACTGCATGCTTTTCTGCTGCTTTATGCAGCTGTGCCAGATGTTCTTTGCTACCATGCTGTTTTTCGGCATCAGTCAACTCACGTTCATGGTGATTTTTTTGATGCTCTTTAGAGTTCTCAATAGGCTTTAGGTGCTCTCCGGTGTTTTCATGATGAGATAATCGTTCACTCATTACATACCTCCTGTTGTTGCGTAGTCAGTTCTAATTATGTCTAGCTCTTTGCTGATGAGCCTCGATCTCGCAAAGAAATAACCGACTACAAAAGTTATGCCTCCACCGATAAGTAAGCTTGTGCCTGGCCCCGTGTTCGGGATAGTCTCAATGCCTTTAACCACAGGACAGGCTACCTCCATAGAAATAGTATTGCCGTATATATTAGTTATTTCACAATCGAAATCGGAGCCTTGGCCACTCGGTCGGTTTGTGGCTGGAATAGGGTCTAGCATCTTAATCTTAAATCGCGTTTCCAGTTTGCTGTTAGCAGGAATTGTGACATTCTCCCACAGTACTTTTTTATCCTTCTCATCGTACTTTCCGCCATCAGCTTCTAGGGCTTCAATATCTAGTGTTGCGTAGTCTAGTAAGTCACCAACATAATCACTGATTGTTACATCGGTACGATCGTAATCATTCGTATTAATTGTCGACAGTCTATATTCGATTTCGTCACCAGCTCGGACCTTTGATTTAACAGCGTCCTCATCTTTTTTACCTTGAGTCAGATTCTCGACAGTTTTTTCTTGACTTAACGGCTCTTCTTCGTCGAACTTAACACTTTCAGAACAATCTATCGTCTGATCGGTTTGTCCCGTTTCAGTAGGGGCAGTGAAGTTAACGACTACTTTTGCATCGAATTCACCAGCTTCGTAAATATGCGTAACTTCATTAGTAAATTTGCTTGATTTAAGACTTTTAGTTTGTCCGTCACCGAAGTCGTATTCATATGAATTTATTGTGACCAACTTTTCGTTAGATGCAGTAACTAAGGTCTTGAAGGTTGCTTCTTTTTTAGCTAGATTTAGTCCCACGTCCAGTAAGTCACAACTTAATTTTGGCTTCGTGCAGTTTTCATTGTTTGTATTAATTGAGGAGTCGTACGGACAGGGAACAATAACTTTTCGACACACTTCTTTAGTTGTCTTTTTCAGCGCATTTGTCGCTGTTATGCTAGCACCGTCGTTACAGATTTTTGTACCACTAGCTATCGGATCTTTAACACGCACTTTTACTTCTAGTAATTTGTAACTTTTGCTGTACTTCAAGCTTCCAACCGGATAAGTAAAGTGGCCATTGGCAGCCATGTTTAGGCTTTTCGGTGAGACTAAATCTAAGTGTTTTACGTCAATCTGATCAGTAATCTTAGTGTCTTTCGCTGCAATTGATCCTGCTTTCTTATTTCTAAATTCTATTCTGTAGGTGAAAGTGTCACCTGGTTTCAAGGCGCCAGTTTTATCGACAGATTTTTTAATTTCTAACTCTGGTTCCGGATCCGGTTCTGGCTCTGGCTCAGGTTCTGGTTCAGGAGTAGGAGTAGGAGTTGGAGTAGGCTTAGGGGTTGGGGGAGGTGGAGTCTTCCATTTATCAACCCAAGTTATGTTTCCACAACTTTGAATAATCCAAAAGGTCTGTCCGGTTGCCTTGCTTTTTCCTTTCCAGGCCCAATATGTGTTGTATGGATTTCTGATATCAAATGCCCTAAGCTGTCTTTCATAAACGTATTTGTCCGGAGAGTATTCAACTGCACGTTCGTTGTCTTTGTAAACTTTAGCTACATCAGTTCGCATATCTAGGGAATACGTGCCTACTGTCCACCAATTGTTGCCGTCATTTGATTTAATTTTGTAGTTTGGTGTATTTGTAAGACTAACTATATCGTCACGAGTTAGGTTGTAGTGATCAAAAATGGCTTTAACATTTGTCCCAGCATTGTCGTAGTAAGACAAAATGTCAGCCTTGGTTTGCAAGCCGTTCATCAAATGAGTGCTTGATGCGGCTAGAGATTTCTCAGGTGGGCTAATAACAGCCAAAGATTGTACGGCCATTGCCATAGCCATAAAAACGAAACTTAAACGTCGAATAGATTTTTCTTGTCGCATTCGGTCAGCATAGAAACCTATCTGGTGAATCATTCCAGGGTTAAAGGGTAAATTAGCGACTAATTTTTTGAACACTTTTTTTATTTCCTTTTTAAGCTATTACGCTAATGCTATTGAACCACATTTTTATGTGTTCAATCAATACTATTTTTAGAAGTTTATAGTTGGCAAAGTGCGACAAGTTTAGCTATACTAGAACTGAAGTGTAAGTAACTGACAAAAAGAGGGTAAACGAGACGTGAGTAAACAAAAAGGTTATGATTCTAGCTCTATTCAGGTGCTAGAGGGACTGGAGCCAGTTAGAAAACGGCCCGGTATGTATATTGGAAGTACCGGCATCGATGGGCTTCATCACATGATAAAGGAAGTTGCCGATAATGGTATTGATGAAGCCATTGCCGGACACGCAACAGAAGTCAGAGTGACAATACTTGAAGATGGTGGAATAAGAGTAGAAGATGACGGTCGTGGGATCCCAGTAACCAAACATGCCAAAACAGGTGTAAGTACTCTAGAAACGGTTCTTACTGTTTTGCACGCCGGTGGTAAATTTGATGGTGGTGGGTATAAAGTTTCTAGTGGTCTCCATGGTGTAGGTGTGAGCGTTGTTAACGCCCTATCAAGCAAACTTATTGCTGAAGTTCACCGTGATGGACACAGCTACGTACAAGAATTCGCAGCTGGTGCACCACAAGGTTCTATTAAAAAGACAGGAACCAGCGATAAAACCGGAACAATTATTACTTTTTGGCCAGATACCAGCATCATGGCTGACGTGCCCTTCGAATATGAATGGGTTATGGACTATTTGCGTCACCAAGCTTACCTAACTAAAGGAATCAAAACATTTGTTGAAGATAAAAGAATCAATAAAACATATTCGTTCTACTTTGAAGGTGGAATTCAAAGTTACGTTAAGCATTTAAATGCCGGAAAAGAGTCAGTCGAAGAAGTTTTTTATGTTGATAAAGCAGTCGAAGATTGCCACGTAGAAGTCGCACTTCAGTACACTGAAACCTATGTAGAAACCGTTAAGGCATTTGCAAACAACGTCTTCAACCCAGATGGTGGTACTCACTTAACTGGTTTTAGGACTGCGCTAACACGAGTAATAAATGACTACGCGCGTAAAAATAGCTTGCTTAAAGAAAAAGAAGATAACCTTTCAGGTGAAGACGTTCGTGAAGGAATCACCACTGTTATATTGGTTAAACTTCCTGATCCACAGTTCGAAGGACAGACCAAAAACAAGCTAGGTAATCCTGAAATGCGTGGTTATGTGGAAAGCGTGTTCGCTGAATGGTTCAGCTACTACCTAGAGGAGCATCCAGCTGCTGCTAAGAAAATCGTCGGAAAAGCACTGCTTGCTGCCCGAGCACGAAAAGCTGCGCGTGCTGCTCGAGAAAACATCATCCGTAAAGGCGTGTTAGACGGTGCGAGCATGCCAGGAAAGCTTGCAGATTGTTCTAACAAAGATCCTAAAGATTCAGAAATTTATCTAGTAGAGGGTGATTCTGCTGGTGGTTCTGCTAAATCTGGTCGTGACAGCAAATCTCAGGCTATTTTGCCGCTTCGAGGTAAGGTGCTGAATGTTGAACGAGCAAGGCTTGATAAGATGCTAGCTAATAACGAAATCGTAAGTCTGATTAAAGCTTTTGGTGTCGGAATCGAAGACTCATTTGATATGAGTGGACTTCGCTATAACCGAATCATCATCATGACCGACGCCGACGTCGACGGTAGCCACATTTCTACACTACTTTTGACGTTCTTCTTCCGGTTCATGCGACCGATTATCGAAGGCGGACACTTGTACCTAGCTAAACCGCCACTATTTGAATTAGTAAAGTCAGGAAAAGCTGAAAACACCTTTATATATAATGAGGAAAACCTAGATAAAGTTTTGGCAGAAAAAATCGCCAAACGAAAAGCTGAAGGCTCCAAGATTAATCCAGAAGATGAGATGTTCAGACAGGCTGGATTTAGTGAAATTAAGCGATATAAAGGTCTTGGTGAGATGAATGCAGAACAGCTGTTTGAAACCACAATGGACCCGGAAAAACGCGTGCTTGTGCAAGTAAAAATTGAGGATGCTGAAAAAGCTGACAGTATCTTCAATAAGTTGATGGGTTCAGAGGTTGAACCGCGTAAAAACTTCATTACATCACGTGCAAAATTTGTGAAAGATTTGGATATTTAAATGGCAGAAGACAAAGCAAACAATAAACCAGAAGAAAATGCTGAAGAGCCTAATATTCAGGCCGAGGTACAACCGGGTGAAACCCCTGTGGTTGAAGGTGAAGTTATAGAACAAGACGAGTCGCACTCAAGAATTGTTGAGCACACATCTGTAGAGGACGTGATGGAGGACAGCTACTTGCGATATTCGATGAGCGTTATTGTAGAACGTGCATTGCCTGATGTTCGTGACGGTATGAAACCGGTACACCGAAGAATTCTATACTCAATGGAGAAAAATGGTTGGCGTCCAGGTGCTAAATTCGTAAAAAGCGCACGTGTAGTCGGTGACGTTATCGGTAAATATCACCCACACGGTGACACAGCAATCTATGATTCTATGGTCCGCTTGGCGCAAGAATGGTCAATGCGCTACATGCTCGTTAATGGGCAGGGTAACTTCGGTTCTATGGACGGCGACCCAGCAGCTGCGATGCGATATACCGAAGCTAAAATGCATAAAATTGCTGAAGAATTAGTCACCGATATTAACAAAGATACAGTAGATTTCAGAGATAACTTCGACGGCTCAGAACAAGAACCTTCAGTATTGCCCGGTAAGCTTCCAAACCTACTATTGAACGGACAGCTTGGTATTGCCGTTGGTATGGCGACTAATATTCCGCCGCATAACTTAGGTGAAATTTTGGACGCTACAATTCATCAGATTGATAATCCAGAGGCCACAGTCGATGATTTGTTAGAGTTTGTTAAAGGCCCAGACTTCCCAACCGGTGGTGTAATTTACGGAAAAGAAAGTCTGCGTCAAGCTTATGCAACCGGACGTGGCGGTATCGTTGTTCGCGGTGTTGCTGAAATCGTAGAAGGGGCCAAAGGCAAACAGCAAATTCTTATTTCTGAAATTCCATATGGTCTGAACAAAGCTACATTTATAGAGAAAATCGCCGATCTTCACAAAGAAAAGAAGATTGTCGGAATTGCTGACTTGCGTGATGAAAGTTCGCGTGGAGCAGTAAAGATTGTCGTTGATTTGAAGCGCGATGCGTTTCCTAAGAAGTTGTTAAATCAGCTGTTCAAGCTTACTCCATTGCAAAGTTCATTCAACTTCAACATGATGGCGCTTGTTGACGGTATTCAGCCACGTGTTCTTGGTCTTCAGGACATCATTCAAGAGCACATAAAGCATCGGCAAAACGTAATTAGAAGGCGTACAGAATTCGAACTTCAGAAGGCAAAAGATAGAGCACATATCTTAGAAGGTTTGAAGATAGCACTCGACCACATTGACGAAGTTATTGCTACAATTCGAGCCAGCGAAACTACGGAAGAAGCTCAAGAAAACTTGATTAAGAAATTCAAACTATCTGAACTTCAAGCTAAAGCTATTCTTGCTATGCAGCTACGAACGCTTGCTGGGCTCGAGCGCAAGAAGATTGAAGACGAGCTAGCAGAACTCAAGAAGTTGATTGCAGAATTAGAAGCAATCCTAGCAGACGAAAAGAAGATTTTGAAGATTATTAAAGACGAATTCAAAGAGCTAAAAGAGCAGTATGCCGATGAACGACGCACAAAAGTTATTCCTCAGGAACTCGGTAAGATGAGTGATGAGGACTTAATTCCGAACGAACAAGTTGTTGTAACGATGACATCAGCTAACTACATCAAGCGAAGCCCAGCAAGCGACTATCACAAGCAAGGTCGCGGCGGTAAAGGTAAGCGTGGAATGACTACTCGTGAAGAAGACATGATTAAGCATCTTGTGCTGTCTAACACACACGACTACCTGCTGTTCTTTACAGACAAAGGACGCGTGTTCCGGGTTAAAACATATGAGATACCGTCAGCTGGTTTGAGCGCAAAAGGTGTAGCAATTGCTAATATTCTGCAGCTTCACCCAGACGAGGAAATCACATCTATCAACCCGCATAGTGCAAATCCTAAGAATGATGACGGCTTCCTATTTATGTGTACGCTTAGAGGTGTTGTCAAGAAGACATCAGTCGAAGCATACAAGAATGTTCGAAGCACAGGGCTAATTGCTATAAATCTAGACGAAGGCGATCAACTACACTGGGTCCGCTACACAACTGGCGATAACGAAGTCGTAATCAGTACTGAAGCCGGGCAGGCCATTAGATTCCACGAATCTGAAGCTAGAGCCATGGGTCGTGTTTCTCGGGGTGTGAGAGGCATTAGATTACGAGCCGGAGATCAAGTTGTCGGTATGGGAATCGTAGAAGCCGATACAAACATATTTGTCATCAGTGAGAACGGTTACGGTAAGCGAACTAAGGTTGCACAATTCACCCCACATAAACGCGGTGGAGTCGGTATCCGCTCAGCAGTCGTTAATGCCAAGACTGGTAAGCTAGTTGGCTTTGCATCATTGCGTGACGGAGATGACCAAGAGATTATCATCATCTCTAAATTAGGTCAGACTATCCGCTTGGGAATGAACGATATTCCTGAAATTGGACGCGCTACACAAGGCGTACGAATCATGCGTCTTAAAGACGATGATACTGTTGTGTCGATGGGACTAGTTAAAAAAGAAGAGCCTGAAGAAGAGTCAGATGACAAGAAACCAGACAAAAAGTAATTTGCTAACGCTTGCAATACGTTTTTGCAATCTAGATAATTACACTAATGAGTGAGACATCAAACATTATTGACCTTAAAGCCTGTGGTAACTGTCTGAGAGGTAATTATGATAGATTTAAGGATTTTCGTAACCCTGAAAATGCCGCTGCATACCTATTGTCGTGTGCAGTTGATGGGAGCAATACAGAAGGTTTGGAAGTTGATGGTGAGACTTGGTCGCAGGCTAGTGAATTTCTTAACGGCAGCGCGCCAAATCCAGCAAAAGGTGCCGTAGGTCACTGTGGTAGAAAAATCGGAAAGGGCGATTGTCCTTCCTGGGAGCTCGCCGTTGTCGAAGAAGTTCCAGTTATCGTTTCAAAAAGTAGCTAAAAACACCACAGTTTGTTCGTAAAATGTCTTGACCTACGGTGTTTTTTACGGTAATATGGTATTCACGTGTTTTGAGGCCCTCACTTGAAGTGTCTTTAAAGCGCGAATAGAACTTTAAAATTTGAATAGTGCAAATCAACGTCAATTGATTATCATTACTTCGGTAAGGTAATCGTTTGAATATGTTTTTTTAACAAAGTCAGTAAATATTTACTGAGTTTTGGAATAAAACCTTTCAATTTTTTTGGAGAGTTTGATCCTGGCTCAGGATGAACGCTGGCGGTGTGCCTAATACATGCAAGTCGAGCGGTAAGGCTTTCACAGATTATTTGAACGAGTAAGTCCATTTATGGATACTGTTCTTCAACGATTTCTCCCGGCTAGGAGAAAAAGGTCGAATAATGCGTGAAAGTACACGAGCGGCGGACGGCTGAGTAACACGTAGGAACGTACCCCATAGTGAGGAATAACTGCCCGAAAGGGTGGCTAATGCCGCATGTGCTCTAAGGAGTAAAGTCTTCGGACGCTATGGGAGCGGCCTGCGCATGATTAGCTTGTTGGTAGGGTAAAAGCCTACCAAGGCGACGATCATTAGCTGGTCTGAGAGGATGATCAGCCAGACTGGGACTGAGACACGGCCCAGACTCCTACGGGAGGCAGCAGTAGGGAATTTTCCACAATGGGCGAAAGCCTGATGGAGCAACACCGCGTGCAGGATGACGGCCTTCGGGTTGTAAACTGCTTTTATGAGTGAAGATTTAGACGGTAACTCAAGAATAAGGATCGGCTAACTACGTGCCAGCAGCCGCGGTCATACGTAGGATCCAAGCGTTATCCGGAATTACTGGGCGTAAAGAGTTGCGTAGGTGGTCTTTTAAGTAGAACGTGAAAGCGTACGGCTCAACCGTATACACATTTTCTAAACTGAGAGACTAGAGGGCGAGAGAGGTTACTAGAATTTCTTGTGTAGGAGTGAAATCCGTAGATATAAGAAGGAATACCGATGGCGTAGGCAGGTAACTGGCTCGCACCTGACACTGAGGCACGAAAGCATGGGTAGCAAACGGGATTAGATACCCCGGTAGTCCATGCCGTAAACGATGGATGCTAGCTGTTGGTCGTATCGACCCGATCAGTAGCGAAGCTAACGCGTTAAGCATCCCGCCTGTGGAGTACGAGCGCAAGCTTAAAACATAAAGGAATTGACGGGGACCCGCACAAGCGGTGGAGCGTGTTGTTTAATTCGATGATAAGCGAAGAACCTTACCCAGACTTGACATCCTTGGAAGGCCTACGAAAGTAGACTGTGCCTTTTGGAGCCAAGTGACAGGTGTTGCATGGCCGTCGTCAGCTCGTGTCGTGAGATGTTTGGTTAAGTCCATCAACGAGCGCAACCCTTATAATTAGTTGGATTTTTCTAGTTAGACTGCCCTGGCAACAGGGAGGAAGGAGGGGATGATGTCAGGTCAGTATTACCCTTACGTCTGGGGCTACAAACACGCTACAATGGCCGGTACAAAGGGCAGCCAACCCGCGAGGGGGAGCTAATCCCATCAAAGCCGGTCTCAGTTCGGATTGCAGGCTGAAACTCGCCTGCATGAAGCTGGAATCGCTAGTAACGGTAAGTCAGCACATTACCGTGAATACGTTCCCGGGTCTTGTACACACCGCCCGTCAAGCCATGGAAGTCGCCAATACCTGACGTCCGACCTTCGTGTCGGCCTAAGGTAGGGGAGATGACTGGGGTTAAGTCGTAACAAGGTATCCGTAGCGGAAGCTGCGGATGGATTACCTCCTTTCTAGGGAGTAAACTAGCACTTATTAATAAGTAGCTAGGTCGACTTGCGGAATCTGTTTTGGAAGATAAGAAATTTACAGATTTCAGCTGTTTAATCGGCAAGCAAAAGAATTTCTTTCACCGGCGTTGATCGCACTATTCAGTTTTTAAACCTATAAGCGGGCGCTTGCATTACGGTGCAGGTGCCTTTTTTATAGCGTTTTGTACTTTAACACTTTGGAATCACATGTAAATACGCTACAATTAAGCAGATTTTTACTGACAAAAGTAGGGGCGTTTAGCTCAGCTGGTTAGAGCGCGTCACTGATAATGACGAGGTCGGAGGTTCAAGTCCCCCATCGCCCACCAGTAAAAATTCTTAAAAATCTGTAGCCAAAACACAATAACAAGGGGACATAGCTCAGTTGGCTAGAGCACCTGCTTTGCAAGCAGGGGGTCCGGGGTTCGAGTCCCCGTGTCTCCACCAAGTTTTAGATAGTGTAATGTAGAGAAAAAAGCTACAGTTTGTACTTATTTTGTTCTTTACATAACCCCTGTTAGTTGGTAATATGGTATGGCTTGAGTTCAGGTAGAAACAGACTCGCAACTGTTTAGTCGTGAACTCAAAGGTAAGAGAGGATTGTAAACACAGTGTGTTTAAGACACTCTTGCAGATTCACGCGCAACTTAAAAATTTAGCTGACGAAAGATACATCATAGGAAAGTTTGTTCATCGACAAACTGATGTATCACGAGAAAATATGATAGTTGTTGAAATTTGATAAGCATCAACAACTAGTCGAAAATCCTGATAGAAATTTATTTCTAACAGGTAAAATATGTACAAATCACAATGAGATTTACGTTAAATTTCATATCTTATTCCTGCAAAGGAAAAAGAGCAGACGGAACAGACGATTCATTCGACTGTCCCGCTCGATGAGAAAAAACGTAGTTTTGTCTCATAATTGTGATTACTCATAAAAAGCTACATAAGCGCATATAACGGATGCCTTGACGTAAGTTACCGATGAAGGACGTAGTAAGCTGCGATAAGCTTCGGGGAGGTGCTAACAACCTTTGAACCGAAGATTTCCGAATGGGGAAACCCGGCTAGAGTTATGTCTAGTCACCATAAGCTGAATTCATAGGCTTATAGGCGGTAAGTGCCTGAACTGAAACATCTTAGTAGGGCGAGGAATAGAAAGTAACCAACGATTCTGGGAGTAGTGGCGAGCGAAACTGGAATAGTCCAAACTTAGTTTACTTCCGTTTTTTAAACGGATAAGTTGACAGACGAATGTAAATTAGGGGTTGTGAGAAGTAAATTAACCAAGCTAATGATTCGATTTATCGAAACATTGGTTTGGCATAGCAGGTGCTGTCACGAGCCTGCATAAGGAGTAGAAAAAGACTCAAAGCGAGTAGAAGCTTTTGGAAAGAAGCGCCAAAGACAGTGATAGCCTGGTATACCAAGCTTTGAGAACCTTATCATTTACTATCTCGAGTAAAACGGGACACGAGAAATCCTGTTCGAATCTGGGACGACCACGTTCCAAGACTAAATATGACTTACGATCGATAGAGAACTAGTACCGTGAGGGAAAGGCGAAAAGAACCCCGGAAGGGGAGTGAAATAGAACCTGAAATTATATGCGTACAAGGAGTTGGAGCCCTTCGGGGTGACAGCGTGCTTTTTGTAGAACGATCCAGCGAGTTAATTATTGTCGCTTGCTTAAGCCATTTGGCGTGAGGCACAGTGAAAGCGAGCCTGAATAGGGCGTTGGGGTCTCATAATGTTCAGAACTGGTATTGCGAGTTCAAATCTCTAGCCTGCAATCGCCGAAATTTTCCGAAATGTATTAGCTAATACATTTACTGAAAATCTTTGACGACTGAAGGCAGCGATTTTAGCTCTCATGACTCAGTTATGACCATCATGAGACCCCTTAGGTGGCAATAATTAGACCCGAAACCAGGTGACCTAACCATGGGCAGGTTGAAGCGACAGTAAAATGTCGTGAAGGACCGAACCGTAGAGTATTGCAACACTCCCGGATGACCTGTGGTTAGCGGTGAAATGCCAATCGAACCTGGAGATAGCTGGTTCTCCTCGAAATAGCTTTAGGGCTAGCGTCGTACGGTAACATCTAGGGGTAGAGCTCTAATTCGGACTGGGGCCTTTACGGGTACCCACCCTTGTTAAACTACGAATACTAGATGCGGAACTACGGCAGTTAGAACGGCGGTGCTAAGATCGTCGCTCGAAAGGGAAACAGCCCAGACCACCAGCTAAGGTCCCTAAATCAATACTAAGTGGGAAACGAGGTGGAATTTCTTAAACAATGAGGATGTTGGCTTAGAAGCAGCCATTCATTTAAAGAGTGCGTAACAGCTCACTCATCAAGAGATTCTGCGCGGAAAATGTAACGGGGCTAAGTATTGTACCGAAGCTGTGGATGCGAATACAGAACTAAATATATTAGTTTGTAACGTTTCCATGCACAATTTAACAAGTGCAAAATTAAAATCGAAGTATGAAGCTAGATACTTCGTCTACTTATAACTTGTAAGCGCAAGTTATGTAGCGATACGTTAGATAAAACATAATATGTTTTGTTTTGTATTCGCGTGGTAGAGGAGCGTTGATATCTGCGTTGAAGCTGAACCGCGAGGTTTGGTGGAGCGTTATCAAGTGAGAATGCTGGAATGAGTAACCATAAGGCAGGTGAGAATCCTGCCCATCGAAAGAGCAAGGTTTCCTGGGCCACGATAATCGTCCCAGGGTTAGTCGGGCCTAAGCCGAGGCGAGTAGCGTAGGCGATGGACATAGGGTTAATATTCCCTAACCGGCAATACATTGTGTTTAGTGCGGAGTATGATAACAAAAGCGGATTCATGGTTATATCCGTCTAAGTAGTCTAACTGGCTACGAATGAGAGGTCATTAATTTGACTGATTTTTGCGAAAGTGCTTCCCAGAAAAGCTAACCACGCGTGTGTATTGTCGCCCGTACCGCAAACCGACACAGGTGCTCAGGTCGAGTAGACCAAGATGTACGAGTGATTCTTCGTTAAGGAACTCGGCAAAAAAGCGACCGTAACCTCGGGATAAGGTCTGCCCGCTCATAGTCAATATGAGCCATGTCGAACTAACGAAATTGAGTAATATAATTGAGAAAAACAATCTAATTTTTTTAGTCGATGTGACTATCTCATACTGAGTATGAGCGGGCCGCAGCTAAAGAACCCAAGCAACTGTTTACCAAAAACACAGGTCTCTGCTAACACGAAAGTGGATGTATAGGGGCTGACGCCTGCCCGGTGCCGGAAGGTTAAGGGGAAGACTGTATGGTCTGAACTGAAGCCCCGGTGAACGGCGGCCGTAACTATAACGGTCCTAAGGTAGCGAAATTCCTTGTCAGGTAAGTTCTGACCCGCACGAATGGCGTAATGATTTGGGTACTGTCTCAACGAAGAGCTCGGTGAAAGTGCATTGCCGGTAAAGATGCCGGCTGTCCGCAGCAGGACGAAAAGACCCTATGGAGCTTTACTACAGCTTGACATTGGATCGAGCGTTTACATGTGCAGTATAGATGGGAGGCTTTGAAGCTTGGACGCCAGTCGAAGTGGAGCCACAATATGAAATACCATCCTT
>JAUIBF010000004.1:0-37500 GCA_030428125.1 bacterium
TTAATCTCTACATCGTCAGCTGTACCATCAGCTAGATAGTCTGCTGCTGTTTGTTGGGCTGCAGGGGTGTCGCTTGTTGCTACGGTTATTATTTCGTCGGTACTAATGTCTGCGCCAGCGTCAGCACAAGCCCAACTACTGCTACCAGTTGAATACTGTAGAACCTGTCCATTGCCACAATCGATAAGAGAGATGCCATTTACATCTACTTCTAGACCCTTGTTAGCCTGTACAAGAAGCGTCAGAGCATTACCAGACACCTGAAGACCATTACCAGTTAAATCAGTGAAGGCATCGCTATTGAAGCTAAAGGTATCTCCTGCTTCAACGGTTAGGCCTCCGTTAAGTTCTACCAGCCCATCAACCTCTAATGCACCTGCAAAGTAGTTAGCTCTGGTTGAGGCGTTATAAATCGAATAGGTACCTGAAGGTATTGTGCCCGTACCTAGTAACAGGTTGGTAGCGTTAGTACCGTCAACATCATATATGTTAACTCCTGCGGAATTAGATAGTGTTCCGGAGACATTTGTTATTGATACTTCTAAGCCTCTTGCAGTAGTTAATGCTCCGGTGCTGTTTTGTGATATTTCTATTGAGCTACCTACAGCTTCAGTGGTAACTCCGACTGCTGTATTTGCCACTACCGTAAACGATCCGACCAAATCCGCTACAGTTCCCGCGAAGTTTCCTGCTGAGAAACCAGCTCCAATTACGGTGTTTGTCCCGACAGAAATATTGGATGCCCCGGCTCTAATACCAGATATTAATTCGGTAGTACCGGTACCTTGAGCTACGGCTCCAAAAGAACCACCACTCAGAGATAGGTTTGTGGTATTGGTAGTATTTGTTGGGTCAAGTGTAACTTCACCGACAACACCATTTACTAGTGTTAGTGATGAAGGGTCAGAGCCCGGATTTATTTCTAAATTACCTAGCACTCCTATAGTTACATTGCCATCTGTTGGTGAAGTTAGGCTTTGTTCTACTGAGAGTACTGATTCGTAACCAGATACGCTGCCACCTATAGCTCCTATGTTGCCGTACGCTCCGTAGCCTTGAACCACAACATCCCCAGCAAATGTAGCATTCTGTGAAGTATCTATAGTTAATGCTGTGGTGTCGTTTGTTTCCAGGATAAGACTATAGTTATCATTAGTGCCTAGTACTGCGTTAGCTGTGAAGTCGTTTCCTCCCTGCAAGAAGGCATTAGCGCTTGTTAGATAGGTTGCAGTATCACAACCAAGGTTTCCACTGGCATCAGTGTTGATAGCTGTACAGGATGTGAAGTTGTTAGCAAACTGTATAGAACCTGCATTAACAGTTAGCGTATCTCCCACTGCATCGCCAAGGGTGGTGTTGCCGTTTATCGCTAGAGATTGTGCGAATGTTGCGTTCTGTGAAGAGTCGATGGTAAGTGCGATAGTATCATTGGTTTCAAGTATCAGCGACTGGGCATCATTGGTACCTATACGCATAATCTGTCCGAAAGTATTTCCGTCCTGGACAATTAACTGATCGGCGTATATAGAGAAGTTGATTATTGCTCCTAGAGTATACTTGCTTCCTGCATTTAGAGTGGCCGTTGTTTCAATGGCCGATGTACCTTCGACATTTGAGTAAGCAGTGCTTAAACTCCTGGTAGCAGCATAAGACGTGGAGTCACTGAAATTATTAGTCCAGTTGTTTATTGAGTCCGAGTCCCTATTTCCTAAGAACGCTATTGATAGCGTGTTATATGCTGATGTAACTCCGGTAGTACCAGAAGTTTGCGAAGAAGTCGTTGACGCCCCACTGTTTGCACCTGCATCATTGTCGAACACAAAACTACCACCGTTTGACTTGAATTCTTGGATTAACAGTCTATTGTCAGATGCAGGTGACCAGCTGGTCTGGATATTTGCTGGTTCACTCGCACCGGCAATCTTATACCAGATAGCCATGCCTCTCCTATAAGAAGTGTTAGCTGTTCCACAACCACCACTGACAACACCGTAACAATCATTTCGGACCAAAGTCCATCCTGAACCACTTATAGAAGGAGCTGTTCCTTCAGAGCGATGGAAGGACGTAGCAATTAGAAGGTTGCCTTCTTCCGGAGTTTTAGAGAATGTTGCAGATGCAGTTCCGCCATCATCTGCAGCAGATTGTCTTCTCTCAGCATCTAGAAGCTCAGTTTCTCTTACACAATCTCTCCATACTCCCCCCTCGTTACAGCGGAATTTCTCTAGGTTCCCATTGTAGTATATGTCTCCTTCGTAACTATTTGTTGCACCAGTTAACGCTCCTGGGTCTGACGAATCATCAGAACTGTACAATCCTAGAGTTGTGCCCTCCATATTGCCTGCACTATTTGATCCTATATTTACTCGATTGCCATCTGTATCAACTCTTAGCAGTGTGTTGCCAGATGCATCCCTGACCTGGAATGCCCTATTAGAGTTGGCTACATTGTCCAAGTGGACCGAACCGTCGTCTTCTACTACAAGTATTCCACTTCCATCGCTTGCTTCAACACTCAATATATCTGCAGTTTGTCCGGCTACAGCCTGCAATAATAAACCTATATTACCTACAGCTCCGGTTGAAATTGCTAATTGAGCATTTGCATCTGCTGTTGTAAGTGTATTGATACTCACTAGGTTAGGTGCTGAAGCATTGTTTATACCTAAGTTCCCTGCAAATATTGCGTTCTGTGAGGTGTTTAAGGTCAGAGCAACTGTATTATTTGTTTCTAGGGTCAGGTTGTTCGCATCGTTGGTTCCTAGCACTGCAGTAGCCCCGAAACTATTACCTCCATCCTGGAAGAAGCCCGAACCAGAAGTAATGTTGTCTACACTAAGTAGACCCGAGTTGTTATATAGCCCTCCTCCTGTAAAGTCCGTGAAGGCATCAGAATTGAATGTGAAGGTGTCGCCTGCTTCTACTGTTATATCCCCATTGAAAGTAGCCAAACCAGTAAACGTAGAAGTGGTAGACACAGTAAGTGAGCCAGTTACGCCCAGACTGCCTGTTGAAGTATCGACGTTAAGAATACTTGTACCGGCGGCATTTTGGACTGCGAAGGCCGTAGTGCTGTTGGCACTTCCACGGAAGGTGAAGTCAGTTACATCAGCACCGTCATCCGCTGAGTTTGTTTGCTGGTTGACGTAAATTGTACCTGTACCAGCGTCGTTGATGGTAGCTGAATCTGTAGCATTGCCGTAGAAACGGTTATTTGATAGATAGTTATTATTTGAAGTCCCACTATCTATCCAGATTGCGTAACAATCCGTTGTACAAGCAGAATCGGTTATTAGGTTGTCGATTATACTGTTGGTGTCCGAGTCTGTGATATAAATTGCATCGTTCTCACCCGAACCACCATTGTCATCAAAAATATTATCAGACAAAATGTTGTTGTCAGACCCTGTAATTATTATGCCAAACCCGACGGACGTGTCACTTATAGTGTTTCCAGTAATAATGTTGTTATGCGATGAAGAAATTCGAATACCGTCAGTTGTTGTATCTGTAACTGTATTATTGCTGAAATAACTATTGTTTACTGAGGTAGTGTAAATACCATAAGCGCTGTTAGTTAAAAACGTACTGTTTGTGACAGATAGATTATCACTTAAGACTAGGCTGACCCCCCTGGTGCTTGCTGATGCCTGAACATTATCAACCAATACAGAGTCAGAATTTGATATTGCCACTGCATGGCTGCGGAAATCATATATGACTACATTCTCGATGTGGCCTCCAACCCTGTTAGTGGCTATGTCACCAACTGCGTCAAGATCGATTCCGTTTTGTACTCCCGTAGTATTTAAGTCATCCTGTCCATCTAATGTTAGGTCTCGAATGACGACACCCTCTCCAGTAGATGTATCGGAGTTTTCAATCATGTTATCTGTAGCATCAATATCACCAAGTTGTACGACTGTACCTGGGCCAGAGCCTTCTAGGGTAGTGTTGTTTGGAATAAATATAGTTGCATCACCGTCATCTGTTTGGTGAGTAGTATATGTACCAGGTAGCAGTATTACTTTTCCACCAGCTGCAGCTGTTAGAGCATCGTTAATCTCTACTTGGTCATCTGTACCGTCAGCTACGTAATCAGCAGCTGCTTGGTGAGCAGCAGAGGAGTCACTAGCGGCTACAGTTATTATTTCGTCTGTGCCAGAACAGTTGTTTAGTGTTTCTAGACATATAGTGTCATCTACTCCTGCTGTGTCTGGGATAGATATGATTGCATCACCTGTAGTAAGGTTTGGAGCATTAATGGTTGTAGTGTAAGAATTGGTAGAGTTTCTTAGGACTAGAGAACCATTACTGCTGGAGGCTGTACCGACAGCAACAGATGCACCTTGGATGGTTACTGTACCGGCAAATGTAGCATTCTGTGAAGTGTCTATAGTCAATGCAGTAGTATCGTTGGTCTCAAGAACTAGGCTGTTCGCATCATTGGTTCCTAGCACTGCCGTTGCTCCGAAGCTATTACCATTTTGTACAAATGCTGTTGTAGCTAGTGTAGAATTCAAGACCACAGTTCCGGAAGCATCCGGGAACACTATAGATCTATTGTCTGTAAGTGTCGCCGTACTAAGAACGGAGTTATAAGTTGAATTTCTAAAGTATAAGTTGCCCGCAGCGTTCACGCCGGACAGTACGCCTGCCGAGTTATTTTGGAACTGCAACAAATCACCTGTCTGACTTGCAGCCCCTTGAATAATCTGAGCCGTGTTCGTTGATGTTCTAGCAAGCGTAGTTATGTTTGTCGCATTAAACTGGAAGTACGAGCCTGTTTCAGCATTATCACCTATTGCACTAGCTGTAACGTTACCCCCTGTAGACACGCGGAACCTTCTAGTACCGTTATTCTGGAAGTTTACAAAGTCAGCGGTAGAACCAGCACCTGAACCTGGTTGATTAATCCCAATATATGTCCCACCGTTACCACCACTGTGTCCACCTGATATTGAATTACCGATTCTGATAAGCGATGTCGTGGAAGTGTTTGCAGGAGCACCAGTTACAGATAGTGCATTGGCGCCTGTATACGATATTGCCACCTGACTATTAAAGGTCTTAGCTCCTGCAAATGTTTGAGCTCCTGTTGATACTAAGCCAGGGTAAGTTGCATCTGCAGTCTGGAAATATATACTATTGCCACTAATTACTCCTCCGTTAGCGCTCTTGGCCACCGAATCTATAACTCCCACGATATTCACAGAACTTCCACTCAAGGAAACGGTAGTAACCCACTGTGTTCCGTTCCATATAAATGCATTACTACCGTTTATACCTATTGATGTACCGTACATTGTGAATGTAGTTGTTCCTACATTGTTTACATAAACGACTCGCCCTGCTGTTGTGTCGGTTGGCGTAGGCAGAGTTAGGGCCTGAGAAGCAGTAGTCTGATTGATGTTGAATGTTGTTGCCCCATCGACTGTAGCTGCTGCAGCGCCAATGTCACCTCCTGCTGCTACGTCTGATATAGCTATTGCTGTATTTAGAGTAGCACCCGAGTTTATGAATGTATCACCCGTGCTAACAGTGAGAGTGCCATTAAATGTAGCATCCGCTTCGACAGTTAGGGTATCTGTAGTCGCATCACCAATGGTAGTATCGCCGTTTATAACAGCATTATTTGTTACTGTCAGTGCAGTGCCCGCTCCGGTTAGAGACACGCTTCCCTGTAGTGTAGTGGTAACTCCTGAGCGTCCGAGAGTTAACGCTGACGCATTGCTAGTACCTAGCAGTATTTGCCCCGTAGTACCAGTAGCTGTCCCTGAGTCAATTGTTATATTGCCCGAGTTGCTTGTCGCTCCCAATGCGTCACCTGAGGATATTGATACTCCATCAGAGTTTGTTGATACTGCATTAGTAGAGCTTGATCCAACATTTGCAGCCCTGAAGGCATAAGGAACGGCAGACAGCTTAAACCTAGGAGTCATTTCAGAATCTGCAGGTGTACATGAACCCCAAGCACAGTTTGCTGTTCCACGGATGGTCATACCAAGGTAAAGTTCTTGATCCCAGTCTAAGGCGCCGAAGGCGTCTAACTCTCCGAGGTATACGCTGAAGTAACCGTTACGCACACTTACGCCTTCTGCATTAGTTACTAGACGATCTTCTGTCCATAATGTTGAACCACCAGAATCTACGTTATATAAGTTGAACTCAATGTTGTAGTCTCCATCTGGCACCAAACCTCCAGTATTTGTTAATAAACGTCCTTGGAAGTTTAACGTGTCTGAAGGCGCTGCCTGAGCAATCGAACCATTGTATATAAGTATTCCACCAAGAACTGGCAATGCAACGGCCAGTACACCCAGTATGCTTAAGGACCGGGCGCGTGAGGTTGAGCTTACTAGACGCAATATGTCCACAAGTACACCATATCGGCTTAACAACCGGGCGCGTGGTGTTAAGCCGATACGATGTACTTGATGTTTTATTCCAGTGCATTGCTGACTTAACTCTCGGGCGCGTGAGGTTAAGTCAGCAATGCACTGGATGCCTAATTGACCACAAAGTCCACCCAACGCTCGGGCGCGTGAGGTTGAGTAGACTTCATGGTCAAGTGAGTTTGTTTTTCTTAATTCAGCACACATCAAGCTCAACGCTCGGGCGCGTGAGGTTGAGCTTGATGTGTGCTGATAAACAGCAAAAAGGACACCAAAAAAGCTCGACTTCCGGGCGCGTGGAGCCGAGCTATTACGATGTCCTTTTGATAAAACTGTCCCTAAAACGACAGCAAGGGATCGCTTCTTAGCTATCCCTTGCGTACCAACTTTGAATAGTACGTTTTTATTTTTGTTATTTATAATTTTTTTCACGTGTTGCTTTTTCGTTTTTGTGTGCAACACGCTGAATCGAAGAGTTGCGAGACTAGCTTCGAAACCGCGCCCTTGTATCTGTTAAATAACGGATACAAAGACAGTGTACAACAAATTTGTTCAATAAATCAAGCCGTTAGTGTTTATTTTTCAGTAAAGTTTTCCACAGTTTCTAAACATTAAAAAGACCGGTCTCTGAATTGCCGGTCTTATATATAGTTATCAAGCGAGATTAAGCTATGCTGGTAATTTTGAGCTTTGTTTGGCGCTGTCTATGGCCACGAACTTTATGGACTCGTTTCTTAGACTTGTAACGTATCGCCACAACTTTGTCAGCCTGTGTGTCCGCTTCAATAATTGAAGCTTTAACCACCGCACCTTTAACGTTAGGTGTTCCTACTTTTGAACTTTTACCGTCAACAATCATTAACGCGTCAAAGCTCGCTGTCTTTTTATCGGCTCCAAGCAGATTAACAACAATCTCATCACCTTCAGCGACCAAATGCTGTACACCACCGACTTCTATAACTGCTTTTTTCATTATTTCTCCTTAGAACAGATGAGGTAAAATTGTATTTTTCTCATCGCGCGGGACAACTGAATGAATCAGATGGAGTCCGTGCTGCTCTTTTTCTTGTTTTATCCCTACAATTCTAACAGAACTACCCCTGTTTGTAAAGACTATGGGGTTTGTCCTTTTTTGTTTTTCTCAATACTTATAGCAAGGGTTTCTTTGCTAAGTTTTGCTTCTTTGGTAAATGAGTACTTGCTACCACTGTTATTAAGCTCTACCGTCAAGGTTTCAGCCATAATGTAATCTTTGTAATCGTTTATCACTTTAGAAAGTTTATTGTCGCCTTTTAGTGAAAGGTTTATCCTGTCATCTACCTCTAGTCCAGCTTCTTTACGTGCCTGCTGTACAAGCCGTACAACTTCTCTAGCCATACCTTCTGAAGCTAGCTCATCTGTTATGTTGATATCAAGTTCTATTGTAAATTCACCTTCATTTGACCAAATTACCTCTTTAATGTTCAATTCTTCCTTCAAAATAGCCAGATATAAGTCTTTTTGTACCCCTAGATCTTCTCCGCCCACCACTTTTACGCTTGCGAGTGGCTGCCGTGCCTTAATACTGTTCTTGGATCGCAAAGACAATCCTTCATTAACCACACGTCTGATCTCATCCATTTCACGAACCACTTGCTCGTTCACGTGTCCAACTTCCGGCCAATCGTTCAAATGTACCGATTCACCGTTTGTTAAATTACGGTAAAGTTCGTCTGCCAAAAATGGTGTAAAAGGTGCGAGGACGTGAGCCATCTGAACCAAAACATAGTGCAAAGTTTTGTATGCAATTTCTTTATCCTGGTCGTCCTCAGTCTTCCAAAATCGTTTTCTAGATCGACGCACAAACCAGTTACTTAGCTCGTCCACAAACGGTAAGATGTATCTGGTTGCTCTCTGTAAATCGTAATCTTTCGTTGCAATTTCGACATCGTTTATTAGCTTGTGAACTTTGCTCAAAATCCACCTATCGAGCACATTTTCACACTCGTCTGTGTGGTCTTCTAGCTTGCCGTTCCAAGTCCAGCCATCGACCTCAGCATACATAGTGAAGAAGTCATAAACATTCCAAATCATAGCTAGTTTTCGCTGCACGTCGGCCACGTCTTTATCAATCAATGAAAAGTCCTCGCCGTTCATCAATGGTGAACTTAATAGCAAGAATCTAAGCGCATCAGCGCTGTACATGTCCATTAATTCATTTGGGTCTGTATAGTTGCCGAAGCTTTTGCTCATTTTACGTCCATCACTACCGGCAACCGTCCCAGAAACAATGACGTTCTTAAATGGTTCCTGGCCAAATAAGCCGACATTCACTGCATGCATGTAATAGAACCAGGCTCGGACTTGTCCGACGTATTCTGTTATGAAATTGGCTGGAAAACTTTCTTCAAACTTAGCCACGTTTTCGAACGGGTAATGGAACTGAGCAAATGGCATGCTTCCCGACTCAAACCAGCAGTCCATAACCTTCTCTATCCTCTTATATTCGACCCCATCTATTGTAAATGTTACATCATCTATCCATGGCCTGTGGTAGTCTTCTAACTCGACTCCAGACAGCTCTTTTAGCTCTTCGTAGCTACCGATAATCTTTACTTTTTCATTTCCGTCTTTATCGACACCTTTCCATACAGGCATCGGCGTAGCCCAGAACCTATCACGGCTCAAGTTCCAATCTGGTGCTGTCTGCACAGTCTTCTCAAACCTTCCATGCTTGATGTGATCTGGATACCAGTTTATATTGCCGTTCTGTTCTAGCATCTCAGTCCGCTGCCCTGCAATATCCATAAACCAGCTTGGAACAGCTCTATACATTAGTTTAGTATCACAACGATAACAGTGTGGGTAACTGTGAGTTATGTACTCGATCTTTAAGGCTATTCCATCTGCAAGTAACTCTTTGGCAATCTGTTTATTCACATCCCAGACGTTTAAACCTTTCCAGCGTCCCATTGTAAAGAAACCATTTTCATCTGTAGACATCACCCAGGGGATACTGTTTTCTTTAGCCATTAGGTAGTCATCCTCACCGTAGGCAGGGGATTCATGAGCAATTCCTGTTCCATCTTCATCAGTAACGAAGTCTGCATGCCAGACTTTAAACGCATTGGGTTCATCAATCTCTAGTGCTAATGGGTGCTCGTATGACAGCCCGACCAAATTATCACCTGAAAATGTGTTCAGTTTTTTGTAGTCTAATGGCTGATGCTTTTCATCGGTCATTACTTTCTCTACTAGCTTTTCGGATAGGATAAGAACTTGATTCTCGTACTCAATCTCTACGTATTTTATTGACTTATTTACAGCAATAGCACTGTTAGACGGTATAGTCCACGGTGTTGTGGTCCACGCAACAAGATATCTGCCGTCTTTTAACCTAAACTTAACATACACACTTGGGTCAGTGTCATCTCTGTAGCTATTATCCATGGCGATCTCTGCTTTAGCTAGAGGAGTTGCATCACGCGTACAGTACATGAGTACCTTTTCGCCTTCATAAATTTTGCCTTTTTCATGAAGTGTCTTGAAGGCCCACCAAACACTTTCCATGTACTCTTTGTCCATGGTTTTGTATGCGTCTTTAAATTCAACCCAACGACCTATTCGATCTATGGTATCTTCCCAGAGACTCCCGGTTTGGACCATATTATCTCTACATGTTGTGATGTACTCTTCTAGAGATATCTTGGTTCCAATGTCACGTTTATCTTTAATGTCTAACTTCTTCTCGGTAAATACTTCGGCCGGTAGTCCGTGACAGTCCCAACCCCATACACGCTCAACCCGCTTGCCATTCATAGCCCAGAATCTAGGAATAGCATCTTTTACTACTGAGCTAAGTAACGTTCCATGATGAGGTACTCCTGTAATAAAAGGTGGGCCATCAAAGAATACATACGCATTGTCTTTAGACCGCTGTTCGACTGATTTATTAAACACCTTGTTATAGTTCCAGTATTTGACTAGATCATTCTCGTACTCGATGGCTTTTCTTCTAGTGTTTGCTTTAAATTTCACTTATGTGTTCTCCGGTTTTAAATTAAAAAATCTCAGCTCTTATCGCTGAGAGTCTATGGCTTAGACGGTACCATCTCAATTTTCACTTTATTAATCCTTTTCGCAGATTCACGAGGAGTTCTACTAACTTCGCTGTTTTCTTCTCCCTAACTTCACGGTTGATAGCCGCTATCTCTGTCTGAGTCGTTTATAAGATTATTTTACACCGATGAACCTTGTTGTTCAAGCATCGACCCAAATACCTCATCAATAAGAGGCAAAGGTATGCCTTCCCAGAGCCCCTGCAAGGACCCGTCGTTAGCCGTAACAAGTACCGCTGGGTATTGGGTTATTCCGTATAACCTAGCATCATCTACAGCGTCTCTAGTGTCTAAATCTTTTTCAATGATATCTATATCTGGATGCCTGCGTCGCATCATTTCCTTAAACTCCAATACTGGTCGTTCTTGCTCGGAATTCTTTCTGTAAAATACTGCTAACCTCATAAAGTAATTCTAGCATAACCAATATAAAGCAGCTTCACTGCTAATCAATCAAAGCGCACCGGACCAATACCGCTACCCTCCTTTCTGCAAGGTCCGACCTTGCAAGGCAAGCATTAACACTTTAAATCTCCTTTCTACAAGGTCGGACCTTGCAGAGATTGGATTTTGATTTGAATATTTAAAATTCCCGGGTTTTTAGTCCCGGGAATTTAGGTTGTATTTATTTTAAGGCTTAGCTACAGCCAGTTGTTGAACCACATGACGTACATACGTAACATGAGCCACTGCGTTGAGTTTGGTTACCACAGTTATAGCACATTGGTGCTTTGTCATCTTTGCCTTGTTTTTTATTAACAGGCTTTTCTGTAACTTTAGGCAATTCGACTAATTCCTGTACGGTTTCAAACTTGGGTGATGCTGGTTCAGGATCTGGAGTAGGAGCTTCTTCTATCAAGCTAGTTTGCTCAGAAGGAGCGTCTTCAATTGATGCCAAACCTAATTCTAGTTGATCGTCAAAACTTAAATAGCTTTTCGCCATTCTTCTAAATACATAGTCGATAATGGATGTCGCTACCCTGATGTCTGGGTCATCAGTGATTCCAGATGGTGCAAAAGTAGTACTAGTTAAACCTTTAACGTATACCTTTAGTGGCACACCATGTTGCAGGCCATAGCTGATTGATCGTCCAAATGATTCCATAAGTCCAGCTAATGTTGAGCCCATCTTGGCAACACTGATGAATAGCTCACCTGGCTTGCCGTCTTCATACTCACCCACGATTATATAACCGTGCAAATCAGCTACTGTGAAGGAGAATGTCTTGCTGTTGCGAACTTTAGGTAACGCTTTCCGAACTGCTCCACTAGCGACTGGAGCAACTTGCTCCACTGCTTGTGCTGGAGTAACAGATTCCTTAGTTTTTTCTTCAGAACCTTCTTTCTTAGCCATAGATAACGGTTGAGCTACTTTACAGTTATCTCGGTAAATCGCTACTGCTTTCAAGCCTAATTCCCAAGAAAGCATATGCAAACCTTCTACGTCTTCTACTGTTGCTTCCTCTGGCATGTTGACTGTCTTGCTTATTGCGCCAGATAAGAATGGCTGGACAGCACCCATCATCCTAACGTGACCTTCGTAGTGGATAGCGTTGTCACCCATTGAACAAGCAAACACTGCTACGTGTTCATCTTTGAGTGCTGGAGCACCCAAGATAGACTTCTCTGTGTCAATGTAAGTAATGATGTCATCAATCTGTTTCTTAGTGTATCCAAGCGTCTTTAATGCACGTGGAACAGTCTGGTTGACGATGCTCATAGTACCGCCGCCTACTAGTTTTTTAACTTTTACAAGGCCAAGGTCTGGCTCGATACCTGTTGTATCGCAGTCCATCATAAGACCAATGGTTCCTGTTGGAGCAAGAACGCTAGCTTGAGAGTTTCGGACACCATAGCGTGTACCAAGTTCTACCGCTTCATCCCAAGCAGCTGATGCTGCACTTAGTAGTTCTTCTGAAACTAGAGTTGGGTCGATAGCTGACACTGCATCACGATGCTTTCTAAGCACTCGCAGCATGCCCTCTCGGTCTTTGCTAAACCCTGCAAAGGTACCAACCTTGTTGGCAGTCTTAGCGCTAGTTGCGTATGAATAACCTGTCATCAAGGCTGTTATGGCTGCTGCTTGAGCTCTTCCTTCTGCTGAATCGTATGGTAGCCCTTGAGCCATCAAAAGTGCACCAAGGTTTGCGTATCCGATACCTAGCTCACGATATGCACGAGCTGTTTTGCCAATACCTTCTGTTGGGTAGTCTGAGTATCCAACTAGAATTTCCTGACCAGTAAAGATGATTTCAACGGTGTGCTTGAACTCATCAACATCAAATGTCCCGTCTTCACGTAAATATTTAAGAAGGTTGATGCTAGCAAGGTTACACGCAGAATTATCAAGGTGCATGTATTCGCTACAAGGGTTAGAGCCGTTGATTGGACCTTCATTCGGAGTTGTGTGCCAATCGTTAATTGTTGTATCAAACTGCACACCTGGATCAGCGCACTCCCACGCTGCTTCAGCTATTTGTCTCCAGATATCACGTGCACGAACTCGCTTAACTGATTCACCCGTAGTGACAGCTCGCAAATCCCACATTTCATCATTCTTAACAGCGTTCATGAACTCATCAGAAACACGTACAGAGTTGTTAGCGTTTTGGTATTGAACAGAGAAAATATCTTTCCCGTCTAAGCTCATATCAAAGCCATTATCGCCCAGAACGCGTGCTTTTCGTTCTTCTATAGCCTTACACCAGATAAATTCCTCGACATCTGGATGGTCTACATTCAGCATGACCATCTTTGCAGCACGTCGTGTCTTGCCACCACTCTTGATAGCGCCTGCGGAAGCATCGGCTCCACGCATAAACGAAAGTGGACCTGAAGCCGTTCCAGCACTCTTGCCAAGCTTTTCCACTGAGGAACGGAGTGGGCTGAGATTCACGCCCGAGCCTGAACCACCTTTGAAGATCATTCCTTCTTCTTTATACCAGTTCAAAATTGAACCCATTGTATCTTCTATGCCCAAGATAAAGCATGCGCTTGCTTGCTGCGATCGCTCACTAGCACCGATATTAAACCAAACGGGAGAGTTAAAAGACGCTCTTTGCGTAGCGAGTATGTACTTTAGTTCTTCTCTGTAAGTTTCAGCCACAACCTTTGAATCAAAGTAACCTTCCTGCATACCTTGTCTAGTAATTGTGTCTGCCACCCTATCAATTAAGTGCTTTAGAGAAGATTCTCGTTCAGGCGTGCCAGGAGTACCAGTAAAGTACTTTTGAGAGACAATGTTGATAGCATTTAGTGACCATCCTTCAGGGAATTCTACCCCTAATTGCTCGAATACTTTTTCTTTTGTCATCGGATTCTCTAGTACAGAATCACGCGTAACCCACTTTAGTAAATTGTAGGCTTTTTCGTTATTTTTTGTAAATTTTCTCGACAAATCGAGACTCACAGCTTGAGACATTTTTCCCTCTCCTTTTTTAGTAGTTTTTATTTAGAGTTAGTAATGCAGTCCCCTCGTCTCTCGGTTGAAGGGACCGGACTACTAGCTCTCGACCACGCGTTCTTATTTTAGTTTTTGAAAAACGCATGGTCGAGAACCAGCAGATGCTAGCGCTGTTTTGATTGTAAATGGGTTTTTATTTCCGAAAGCTCTTTCTCGAAACTCGCTATATCCTTAAATCGCCGATACACACTAGCGAATCGAACATAGGCAACTTGATCTACATTGGCCAGCTCATCCATGATAAGCTCTCCAATTTTTCGAGACGGAATCTCAGTTTCACCACAAGAATAAAGCTTTTGCTCAACATTACTGACAAGCTTATCTATCTGCATTGCAGTAACTTGAGTTTTTTCGCATGCCCTATACAACCCAGCCAGTAGTTTTTCTCTACTGTATAACTGTCTCGTACCATCATTCTTAATAATGACTAATTGCGGTTTCTCAATGCGCTCATAGGTTGTGAACCTGGCCGAACATCCAATGCATTCCCTGCGTCGTCTTATGGACTCGCCGTCTGATACTTCACGAGATTCTATGACCTTAGTATCAGTTTTGTGACATTGATTGCAGCGCATTTATTTTGAAACTCCTCTTGCTTTGATTAAAGGTCCTGGTCACCATATGTAGTGCTCACGATTAAAATATAGCGCTATTTATAGCGTATTTCAACTTTTTTAGGTTGTAATAATGGTGACAGGCTTTTGCATTTCTAAAGTGTTTTAACTTTCTTTTTTATCGTTTTTATTTCGTTTTAATCGTCTTAAGAATGATGGCTTATCAAGCTCATCATCTTGATTTCCTTCGTCTGAATCTGATTTGTTTTCTGAAGTTTCTTCTGACTTATCGTCATCTTTTTTATCATCAGATTCGCTGTCTCCGTTCGAGTCTAGTGACCATATTGATGGGGCTCCGGAGTCTGGCTTAAACTCGCCTAATCCACCGTCTTCGTTTTCTTTATCTAGGTCCATGTCGACACCTGATATGTCTTCGTCAGAAGGAGTCGCCCCCTGATCGTCTTTGCTGTCTACATTAACACTACTAGAGCTACCTACGGAAGCGCTGATGGGCTCGCTATTTGCTCTTGAGTAATAAGAAGCATCAAATCCAGTTGCAACTACTGTAACGATGATTTCACCTTCGATTTCCTCGTTGATGGTAGCTCCGAAAATGATATTTGCGCTCGGATCGGCTGCTGCTGTAATTGTTTCAGCCGCTGCATTAATCTCATGCATTGACATGTCGCTTCCACCGATAACGTTGAACAATACCCCTCTTGCACCATCTATAGAGACCTCAAGTAACGGTGACTCAATGGCTTGCTTTGCAGCTTCGATTGCTCTATTTTCTCCAGACGCTCTACCGATACCCATTAAGGCACTACCAGCATTACTCATTACTGCCTTTACGTCAGCAAAGTCGAGATTTATAAGACCGTGAACAGTAATTAGGTCTGAAATACCCTGAACACCTTGCCTTAGCACATCATCTGCCACCTTAAATGCTTCCAAAATAGGAGTTTTTCTATCAATTGTCTGTAGTAACTTGTCGTTTGGAACTGTAATTAAGGTGTCTACATGCTCGCTAAGATTAGTAATAGCTGCTTCTGCGTTAGAGCTTCTTCGGGGACCTTCGAATGCAAACGGCCTAGTTGCAAAGCCCACAACTAGCGCTCCACACTCTTGAGCAACCTTAGCAACTATATGACCTGCGCCACTTCCTGTACCACCGCCGGCTCCAATCGTGACAAATACCATATCGGCTCCGTCTAAAGCCTTCTTGATGTCGTCTTCTGATTCTTGCGCCGCTTTTTCACCTACAGACGGATCGGCACCAGCACCCAGACCTCTAGTTGTATCCTTGCCTATATGAATTTTAGTATTTGCTTTTGAGTGATGTAGTGCTTGAGCGTCGGTATTAACGGCAATGAACTCCACACCGTCAACGCCTGCTTCAATCATTCGATTAAGAGCAGCACCCCCAGCGCCTCCAACACCAACAACTTTAATCCTAGCGAATGTTTCAATCGCAGGTGCTACTTGTGGCATTTGTTTCCCCTCTAATTAATAAATAAAGTATATCGAACAAATCGCTTGCACTGCAAGAATTTGTTAGACACTATCCTTTTGTTCGTAGCTTTTTAAATAGAGCACTTAGTGTGTTCAGTGCACCGTTGTAAACTGTTGTATCGCTATTTGAGTGCTGCCCATCTAGTAACATATCTAGTAACATCAACCCTATGGGTGTTGCGTATGTTACATCATCAGCTATGTCTGAAAGGCCGCTAACCGGCAGCAGTTTCGCTTTTTTAGCTGGTAATTCTAGCTTTTCTTTGGCAAATGCAGACAAACCTTTTATCTTTGAACCACCACCACTGAAGATTACTCCTCCGGGCAGCTTCTTAGATCGGTTTATCTTCTTCAGCTCTTTATCTATAAGCTCCAATAGCTCTTCCATCCTGGCCTCTAACACCATGTGCACATCTTCGGCTTTAAAGGTGTGTTGTTCTTTATTGATCGAGACAGAGAATGTGGAACGAGCCGTTTTCTCTAACGTTGCATGCTCGACCTTAATAGCTTCCGCAATATCTAAGTCTGTCTTAAGTCCTATAGCTAAGTCGTTAGTAAAGTGAATTCCACCTACCGGTATAACTGCGATGTGTTGAACTTCACCGTCTTCGACAACGATAACGTTAGTTGTTCCAGCCCCAATATCAATAACTGCTGTTCCGGCTTCTCTCTGTTGACGTGTCATCACAGCTTCTGCAGATGCTAGCGAAGATACAGTTCTGTGCTTCGCTACAACACCTGCTTTTTCTAGCGCTTGCTCAAGATTCTTTACATTAGGAACTGAAGCAGTGACGATATGAGTGTCTACTTCTAATCGCACACCCTGCATTCCTATTGGGTCTTTAATGTTTCCTTGACCATCTAGCCTGTAGGCCTTGGGGAAAACTTGGATAATCTCACGGTTGGCTGGCATCTTCATGACAGATGCCGCTTCTTCAACCCTTAGCCTATCGTCTTCCTGCACTTCACGGCTTGCAGCACTAATTGCAACAACGCCCCTGGAGTTTAGTCCTTCAACATGTGAACCGTTTATATTTACTGTGGCACTCCTGATGGAACGTCCAGACAGTCGTTCTGCATCAGATACTGCCTGAGAAATAGCGTCGGCAACTTCATCAGCATGAGAAACTACACCTCTTCGCATTCCTGTTGTGTTTGTTTCACTATGACCGATGATTTCCGGTGCGCCTTGTTCATCTATTGAGCCAACTACGCAGCGTACTGCTGAAGTTCCTACGTCAATACCGATAAAATACGGCGCGATTGTATTGTCACGCATATACTAGAGAGTATAGCGCTTATAGTTGTTTTTAAGCAACTTTTATAATCTAGTTAATATTTCGCAACCGTCATCAGTTACAAGAATTGTATCTTCGAAATGTGCCGATACTGAGCCATCACGGGTTCTAATAGTCCAACCATCTGGGTCAATCACGACTCTCCAGTCTCCCATGGTCACCATTGGTTCAATAGCTATAGTCATGCCTGATTTCAACTTAGGACCTGTACCAGCTAACCCGTAGTTTGGAATTTCTGGCTCTTCGTGGACATTATGACCAACTCCATGCCCAACTAAATCTCTTACATTACCATAACCTTCTGCATCAATAACGCGTTGTGCAGCCTGTCCAATGTCGCCTACTGAACACCCGTTTTCAACTGCGTTTATAGCAGTATCCAAAGATTTTTTTGTAGTCTTTAGTAGTTTATCTAACTGAGAGTTGTTTGGGCTCCCTACAATAACTGACCGGGCTGCATCAGTAATCATCCCGTTATATCTAACACCGAAATCAAACCCTACAACATCACCTTCTTTAAACGGAGTATCGTTAGGTATACCATGCACAACTGCATCATTAACACTTATGCATATAGAATTCGGAAATCCCTGATAGCCTAAAAATGCCGGCACACCACCTAGCTTTTTAAGTTCCGAGTTTGCCAATTCATCTATTTCTAGACCTGTTACACCAGGCTTGACGGCCTCAATAACTTTCTCCAATACAGTAGCCAGCATCCAGCCACTCTTGCGAATCGCCTCAATCTCGTCGTATGTCTTTACCTTATTGTACATTTACGTACTCTAGCTTAGCAGAGTTTTTATATCTTCGTGAACTTCTTCTGGAGTTCTGTTGCCATCAACGTGTTCTACGGTAACGCCCTTATCTTCGAAATCTTTGATGATCGGCAATGTAACTGCTGCATATTCTTTGAACCTTGCAGCGATTGCCTCTTCAGTGTCGTCTTGCCTGCCTCGATCAAGAAGTCGTTTTGTCACCTCTTCTTGGCTAGCTTCTAGGTGAATTACTCTATTGATTTTGATTAGCCCCGCATTGTGCTGAGCAATCAACCAATCAGCTTGCTTTGTAGTCCTTGGAAAACCATCAAGGATAAAGTTTTCTTCAATATTTATCATGTGAAAAATCTTGTCGGCAAGTTTAATCATTTCTGAATCATCGAGTAGCTTACCTTCCATCATTTCTTGACGGCGCTTCCCTACGACTAGCATACGCAAAAATTCACCCGTAGAAAGCCATGGCAAACCTAATTCGTCAGCAACCCAACGACCTTGGACACTTTTACCCGCACCGGCAACACCCATCATTACAATCATTTAAGAGATTCGCTCCTTAACAAGTCTTGCTAAAGTAGCTCCGTCAACTTCGGCGCCAGTCTTTGATTTAATTGCTCCAATAATTTTACCCATGTCTTGTGGAGTTACGGATTCAATTCTCAAGCTTTCGATTTCAGAATCAATGAGCTTATTAACGTCATCGTCACTCATTTGTTCAGGCAAGTAACTATCGATTAATACCTTTTCCCTGGCCTCTTTGTCGGCTAATTCTTGATTGCCACCTTTAGTGAACATATCAATTGAGTCCTGGCGTTTCTTGGATTCTTTTTTGAATACAACAAGAACCTCATCGTCAGATAGACCTGAGTCTCTTTTACCAGCTTCTACTTCTGCGTACAAAATGGCGCTCTTTAATCCCTTTAAGACATCAACCTTCTCAGTTTCCCGAGCCAGCATAGCTGCCTTTAAATCCGCGTTCAATCTGTCTTTTAACATTATTTTTGTCCGAGTCGAATCTTCTTCAACTTAACTGCTTTTCGCTCTCTGCGAGTAATAGCTTTTTCACGTCGTTCACGCTTGCTAATTGGCTTTTCGAAGTGCTGTGCTGTCTTTGCAGTAGCAACAACTCCTGATTGCTGAACTTTACGCGTGAAACGTCGAATAAGGTTTTCGGTCGGCTCTTTTGCGTCTTTTTTAGTAACTTGAATCATGAGGTTATTATACCTTAAGGGGTGGCTCTCTGTAAACTGTTTTATGACCGTTGGCGCTTTTGAGCGGCTCTTTGGCTTTTCAGTACGATGCTTTGTAGGTCTTTAAATATAAGGAAGTTTTTGTTCGTGTAATAAACTTTTGTGTTGCCTTGCTTCTCTGAAAGCAAGAAACCGACTTTTTCTAACTTCTTTAATTCTCTTTGGATATTCCCGGCGTCTTCTTTGATCAACTTAGCAAGTCCTCTGACGTGAGTTTTAAAGTCAGGATATTTTGCATAAACCACAACGATTTTGCGACGCACTCTAGATGTAATGAATGTATCAAGCATAAGTCTTTTTGCTGTTATTAGAACAACGTCTAGTATAGCGATTGTTTGCCGTATGCGCAAGACTTATATATAGCTATCTAGCAAATACGGTTACAATGGAAGCATGGGAGAGGCTAAATATTATCTGATAGCTGTTAGTTTGGGTGCAACCTGGTCCAAGAACCAATTCACCTATCACTCAACTGATTCCTTAGAAATTGGGGATGTTGTTCTTGTACCATTTGGCAAGGCAACCAGACCAGGTTTTGTAGTCAATCAAACCACAAAGCCCAAGGTTGATACTAAGGAAGCAGTCCGAGTTTTTGACAAACTAGCTATACCAAACACGTCTATAGACCTAGTTAAGTGGCTGGACAAAAACTACCCAGGAATGCCAGGAGTTCACACTCAATTTATCTTGCCAGGACTTGTGAAGGATATAAAAGATAAAGATTTCAAGACTGGTACCGATAGCACTGCATCAGTTAGAAACTTACCCAGCCTTACTCCTACACAGACAAAAGCCATCAAGGAGCTGAGATCTACTAACAAACCACAAGTCTTGTACGGTATAACTGGCTCTGGGAAGACGCGTGTCTACCAGGAACTAGCCAAAGAGGTACTAGACTCAGATAAGAACATATTGGTAATCTATCCAGAAATTTCTCTCACCTCACACATAAAAAAAGCATTTGAAGACGTAGTCGGTGAAGAGAATTTGCACTTCTATCACTCCAAAAACACCCCAGCAAACCAGAGAAAGACTTGGGTGTCAGCAATAAAAAACAGCTCTGGCAAAATATTTATAGGCCCTAGATCTGCACTTTTTTTACCGATAAATAACCTTGGCCTTGTGGTGGTTGACGAGGCTCACGATGGTTCATTAAAACAAGACAGCGGCAGTAGATACAACGGACTAATGGTAGCTGGGGCTTTGTCGAAAATTCACAAAAGCAAATTGATACTCGGCAGCGCAACTCCTCCGGTTCAAGAAACTAGCTACATATTAAACAGTGGCGGCTCACTGGTCATCATGCTTGATTTAGCCAAGGGTGAGTCAAAGCGTAGTTTCGAAATAATAGACATGACTGAGAAATATAATATTAGCACCGGCAATCACCTTATCTCTAAATCCCTGCAATCTGCTATTTCAAAATCTTTAGAGCGTGGCAAACAAAGCTTACTTTTCTTAAACCGACGCGGAACTGCTAGAAGTTTAATATGCGAAAGTTGTGGTTGGCACGGAACCTGCAATAGATGTGATAGCTCCCTTACCTACCATCACGATAGCCACAACCTGATATGCCATCTTTGTGGAAAAACACAAAATACACCGTCATCCTGCCCTGATTGCTCGAACCAATTAAAGCTGAAATCACCTGGTACTAAGGCGATTGAAAACGATTTACAGAAGTTATTCCCAGCAGCAAAGATTATGCGTTTCGACAGCGACAATAAAAAAGCCGACTCTATGCTGGAGAATTATAGAAAGGTAAGAGACGGTGGCGCTGATATCATTATCGGCACCCAGCTTATAACTAAAGGACTGGATCTACCGAATCTAGAAACCGTTGGAATCCTTCAAGCCGATAGTTCACTATTTTTACCGGACTATTCTAGCCTGGAGCGAACCTTTCAACTTCTTACACAAGTTAGTGGACGCGTGGGTAGAGGTCATGGTGATGGTAAAGTTTACGTTCAAACCTATAATCCTGAAAATAAAGTCTTTGATTACGTGATTAACCAAGACTGGCAAAGTTTTTACGAACAAGAATTAAAGGATCGCGTGCTTAGCGGATTCCCTCCTCATAAGTTTATGGCTCGGGTTTGGGTTAATAAATCTAGCGAGCAAGCAGCTCAGAAAACACTAGAGAAACTCGCAAGTGATTTCAGAGGTACGGTTAAAGTCTTAGGGCCTGCCCCAAGTTTTTACGGAAAGAAAGCCGGCAAATACTCATGGCAAATACTTCTTTTCTCTAGCTCAAGGAGTAAACTTGTCAGTTTGGTTGATTCACTCCCAGCAGACACATATTTCGATTTAGATCCTGTTTCACTGCTTTAATCTGGCTATTTAACTTCTTAAATTACAAATTTTAAGTTATACTAACACCTTAAGAGAATGAATAGAGATAATATAATTACACTCCCAAATCCTTCGTTGCGTGAAAAATCACAACGCGTCCACGTCATCACCGAAGATGTCTTGAAACTAATTGAAGACATGGAAGCAGCGACAATTGACTGGGAAAGCAGTCGTCAGCACGAAGTAGGTGTCGCTCTAGCTGCAGTTCAGGTAGATAAACTGTACAGAGTAGTTATAGTCAGAAACGACTTCAATAACAAGGACGACAAAGGTTTTCAAGCCTTTATAAACCCTGAAATTGTGAAGTATGAAGGCGAAATCGAGGAGGATTTCGAAGGCTGCTTAAGCGTTAAGGATGTTTACGGTAAAGTCCCTCGCCATACTAAAGTTAGGGTTAAAGCACTAGGGGTTGACGGTAAAGAAATTAGACTGAAAGCCGAAGGCTTCCTAGCCCGTGTATTCCAGCATGAAATCGACCACACAAACGGTAAGCTTTTCGTAGATCATATTAAAGATTCTCCGGAAGCTTTTCATAAGCTGGGCGAATCAGGAAAGATCGAGGAATTAAGCGATGAGCAACGAGAAGAAATCTTTAGTATTCTTTGGTAGTGGTCCAGTAGCTGCCGAAAGTTTAGACCTGCTAATCAATGAGTTCGAAATTGAAGCTGTTGTAACAAAACCAACAACCAAAAGGGAAATGGAAGCAGCTTCTAAGGATGTTGAGGTTTTCTGCGTTTCTAATCGAAAAGAGTTAGACGAATTATTTACAACGAAAAAATTTAAAAGTGAACTCGGAGTCTTAATTGATTTTGGTATCATCGTCAGCCAAAAAGTTATCGATTATTTCCCACTTGGAATAATCAATAGCCACTTTTCACTACTTCCCGAGCTACGTGGTGCTGACCCAATTTCGTTTTCAATTTTGGAAGGTAAAAAGAAAACCGGCGTCAGCTTAATGCTGCTGGTAGAAGCCATGGACGAAGGTCCTATTCTTGCATTAGGTATGTTCGATCTAGACTTTAGCGAAACCACCCCATCGCTAACTAAAGAACTAATCCAACTAAGTCACAGTCTGCTGGTTGAAAACATTCCTAAATATCTAAGTGGTGAAATTGAACCAGCCACACAGGAAGTAGTGCAGAAAAAATTTGAACTCTCTGAAAGTTACACTCGAAAACTGAACAAAAATGATGGCCTCATTACCTGGGATAAGTCAGCTGTCGAGCTCGATCGTGAAGTCAGAGCATATCAAGATTGGCCAAAAAGCAGGACAAAACTCGGAGACGTAGAAGTAATCATCACTGAAGCTCACAGCTTACCTTCGAATAATCCCGAACTTAAACCAGGTGAAATCGAGTCATTGGACAGCCCTCTAGTTATTCAGACTGGCGACGGACAGCTGTGCATAGAAAAGCTTAAGCCAGCAGGCAAAAAAGAGATGGATGCTAAGGCGTTTCTTGCTGGTTATAAAAACCGTTTATCTTAAAAGACTACTGACCTGGTTGCCAAGGCTGGTTTGATTGAGGTGGTTGCTGAGGTGGCATAGCTGGAGGCTGTTGCGCTGGCTGATTTGTAGGTTGTTGTGGTTGGCCGAAGTCTTGTGGCGGCATGGTTGGTTGCGCAGGCGATTGTTGAGGCATTTGAGGCTGAGCTGGAGGCATTGGAGATTGTTGAGGCGTGGTTTGTGAAGCTGGAGGCTGACCAGCAGCAGAATTTGCTTGAGCCTGAGCTACAATCTGTGGCGCTACCTGGCTTATTTCACCTTTAAGTTTATCCAACTCTTCTGCAACTACTTGTTTATAGTTCGGGAAATTTGTTTCTAGCCACTTTAGTGCACCAGCTTCGTCTTGCTTGTTTATATAACTCTCAAACTCATCAAGCTGCTCATTACTCATCTGCTCTGCTAGCTTCATACCTACACGCATTTCAAGCGTTTCGTAGATATGTGCAAGCATTTTATTTTTCTCGACTGCCGGTAAAGTTCCCAGTCCTAGTTCTTCCAAAAATGCGTTATCGAGTTTAAACATATGCTTATTCTACCTTATTTTAGTGTTCTTTCCTTGAGTTCTCGTGTAAAGAATTCTAGATTGTCGCCTTCTTGCAGGTTTAGTCGTGATTCTGTTTCTAGTGTTACGCCACACTCTTCACCTTCTAGAACTTCTTTTACTTCCTGGGGTCCACGCTGCAGGCGAGTCGAATTAACCTCAATAATCTGCTCTTTGTCACGAATTACTTTGACTTTTGCAGGCACTGCCAATCTACCTTTAGTTACTTCGCCACCGACAATGATTTCTTTCTGCGTGGTCTTGAATACTTTTTTAACCTTCAATCTACCTAGGTCATTCTCGATAACTTCTGGTGCTAGTAGGTCCGACAATCTCTCTTTCGCATCATCTAGAAGCTCGTAGATGACTTCGTATAACTTCACGTCAATTTTGTCGCGTGACGCAACTTGCCTCAAGCCTGACGGGAACTGTACGTGGAATCCATAAAGTACTGCTTTGGATGTATTAGCTAAATGAAGGTCATTGTCATTAATTGCACCGACTCCTGAACTCACAACTCGCACAGCAACTTCGTCAGTTCCTAGAGTTTTCAATGAGTCAATCACTGATGTAAGCGACCCTTGAACGTCCGCTTTGACGATTACGTTCAGCTCCTGCAACTGGGTTTTCTGAGAGATGATTCGCAAGAATTCTGAGTCTGATACATTGCTAGATTTACTACTCTTTTGCTTACCCTCAGCTTGTTTTGCGGCTAACTGGCGAGCTTCTTTTTCGCTCTTCACTACGTCAAAAACATCACCGAAATCTGGCAAAGTCTTAAATCCGCTGATTAATACCGGTGTTGATGGTCCGGCAGATTTTAGCTCTTTTCCGTTCGTGTCATGAATGGTTCGCGCTTTTCCGTATGCTCCACCAGCAACTAAGAAATCGCCTTTATTCAACAAACCGTGCTCTACAAGAGTAATTGCGATTGGACCTTTACCCTTTTCCATGTGCGACTCGATAACAAGTCCTCGTGCTGGACCAGAGTCTACTGCTTTAAGCTCTTCAACATCCGCCATCAAGAGAGTCATGTCGATGAGATCGTCTATTCCGTCGCCAGTCTTAGCTGACACCGGTAGAACCGGTGTGTCGCCGTCCTTCCAGCCGTCCCACATTAACCCGTGCTCACTCAGTTGGCTGTACAAACGATTGATGTCAGCACCTGGTTTATCCATCTTGTTAGCCGCCACAATCATCTTCACGCCGGCTTGTTTAGCAAACCTAATCGCTTCTAGAGTTTGAGGCTTAATACCATCATCAGCAGCCACCACAATCACCACAAGGTCGGTTAGCAGTGCACCGTGCTCACGCAACGCCGCAAAAGCTTCGTGCCCTGGAGTATCGAGGAATGTAATCTTCCGGTCTTTATGGTCAATTTGGTATGCCGAGATGTGCTGAGTGATTCCACCAGACTCACCTTCAGCTACCTTGCCACCACGTATTTTATCTAGCAAGCTAGTCTTTCCGTGGTCAACGTGACCCATTACCGCAATTACTGGCGGGCGATCTTTTGCGTTAGGGTCGGTCGACGATTTCTCTCGCTTGGTTACTTTGACTTCCTCGGTCTTTTTAACCAATTCGATATCTAGACCTAGCTCCTGAACAATAATCTGAGCCGTGTCGAAATCAACTTTCTCATTAACGGTCACCATCATGCCGTTCTTGAAAAGCTCGCCGATAAGCTTGGTGACTGGTACAGAAATTTTGTCTGCCAAATCGCCAACCGTAATCATTGCTTCAACTTCGATGGTTGCTGCTGCCATTTGGGAGATTCCTTTCTGTTTAAATTACATTTCTTAGGCTTCTTTTAAGCTCAAAGCGATTTTTCGCGCTTCTTGGTCGATGTCGATAACCTTGAACTGCTTGGTTTCGTTAACCTTGAACACTTCTTCTGGGTTAGTTCCGTCATCGTTGCTCATCTCTGAAACATGCACCAAAGCTTCAACAGCTGGTGAGAGTTGTACGAACGCACCGAATGGTGTGATTCGTGTAACACGTCCTTCAACAAGTCCGCCTTTTTTGAATTCCTTAACTTCGTTTAGCCAAGGATCTTCTTGCATTTGCTTCAATGAAAGGCTTAGTCGGTCTTTGTCGATAGCGATGATTTTAGCTTCAACTTTGTCGCCAGTCTTGATGTATTTCTTAGGATCTTCAACACGTTCCCATGAAATTTCTGAGATGTGAATCAAGCCTTCGATACCATCAACATTTACGAATGCACCGAAGTCGATAACTCCAGTTACGACACCGTCGACTTTGTCTCCTACTGCAAGTTTTTCAAATCGTTCTTGCATATCGTCTTTGATAGCTTCTTTTTCAGAGAAAATAAGCTTGTTGTCTTTACGGCTAACATCTAGAACACGAACTTTTAGTGGCTTCTTAACAAGACTTGCCAGCTTCTGCATGATTTCGTCTTTGTCGGCACCAGATACGCGTGGGTAGTTATCAGCAGATAGCTGAGAAACTGGCATGAATCCACGAATACCTTCCATCTCGATAAGTAGACCACCACGGTTTGCGTCGTATGGGTAAACTTCTACTGTTTCTTTTGATTCGAACACTCGCTCTAGCTCGTCCCAACCACGATCTTTAGCAGCTCGTTTCATGCTTAGTAATGCGTAACCTTCTTCCATTTCTGGTTCGATTACACTTACTGTTGCAACTTGACCTTCTTCAAGGTTGTTGCCGAAACCGATTTCTCTACGCATAACGACACCAACGCCGTTTGCACCTAGATCAATCCAGGCTTCGTGCTTCTTTACAGATATGACTTTGCCTTCGATGACATCGCCATTCTTCAGTTGTTGGATATCTGAGGACGCCAACAAATCGTCCATAGTAACTTTTGACATAAATTAATGTCGTATCGATAACAGATTGACTTTTTAGTTTTTAGAGTTGGTATTGGTGAGATAGAAGTTTTCGAAATTTACCGAAACATATCGAGTGATACGTTGAGGTAATTCCGGTAGCTTATAGCCATCAAGACCTCTATAAAAAGTTAAAGTCAGTTTGTTTTCGATACATCTCCTTTATCGTTGCGGTAGCCCGTAGACTATTTTGTCCGCCAAACTTAAGTCCAATTATACCTATTTCATATCTGTAAGTAAAGAGCTGCACACCTGTAAGTCCAATACATCTGCTATAGTCTTATTTAGAGGAGACTTATATGAGCGGCCAGAACCTGTTGCCCTTCATCTCTTTCGAAGAAATGAGAAGAAGCTTAGGAGATGAAATTAGGGCTAGCTACACAGAGCCAAGAAGTATTCATAGTCGAATCCAAGTTATCAATGGTAGTGCAGACCTAAAGATACAAGTTAGAGATTCGCACGGAACACCAAATGGAATAACTGTGTCCGAACGCTCTGACCCAAACGATTCTTGGAGTAGAACTACACTGAACCTAGGGTTGTTAGGAACCCAAGGAGAAGTGCAACTTACACTGCCATCTGATGGCATGCATCCAAGACCGCATATGTTCGTAGATTCTATAGACCAATTGCCACCAGACAGTTCAGCTCTATTGTCTAGGGGTATTGCTCTTCTTAGGAATGTTTAATTTCCTCGGGAATGCTACACTAAATACATGATTTTAACCGTGGACGTCGGTGGATCGAAAGTTCTGGTGGCAACTTTCGATGACAACGGCAAAATGAAAAACAGCAAAAAATTTATGACCCCGATAATGTACCCTGACTTTGTCGACGAGCTGAAGAAAACTATCGCCGAAGTCGTTGGAGAAGAACAGCCCGAAGCCTGTTCAATCGCCTTACCTGGAGCGATAGACAGAGACAATGGTGTAGCCTTATATTTTGGTAACCTCCCCTGGGAAAACGTAGCGATTAGGCAAGATTTATCAGACACGGTTCACTGCCCAATTTATCTAGAGAATGACGCCAAAATGGCCGGTCTTGCTGAGGCAGAATCGTTGAAAGAACAGTACCCGAGAGTGCTTTACGTGACTGTCAGCACCGGTATTGGACTTGGTCTGATTGTAGATGGCAAAATCGACCAGTCAGTTAGCGATGCCGGAGGACGAGCAATTATGCTGGAGCACGAAGGTAAAATCATGGCTTGGGAAGAATTTGCCAGTGGTAAAGCGTTGTTCAACAAAACTGGTTCGCTGGCCAGTGATTTACCAGACGGCTCTCCGGAGTGGTATGTTATGTCTAGAAACATCGCCATCATGCTCATCAACCTTATTGGTTCGTTTACTCCAGACATGATTGTAATAGGTGGTGGTGTTGGTACTCATTTACCTAAGTTCCATGAACACTTACATGAGGAATTAGAAATTTACCGAAGTAAAATGATAACCAAAATGCCTCAGATTATGCAGGCACAGCACCCAGAAGAAGCAGTAAATTATGGTGGATATTTGCTTGCTAAACAAAACCTTGGCCACCATGAATCAAGATAAACTAATTGCCAAGCTGAAAAAACTAGATGAAAGCATTACGTTTGAGCCTGCTAAATCTTACTATTGGTCTCCGAAAAATCAGACTGTCTACTACCAAGAGGGAGATTCTACGGAGGTAGGACAATGGACTCTGCTTCATGAAGTCAGTCATGGTTTACTACAACATACAACATACGAAAGTGACTACGAGCTAGTTCTACTAGAGTTGCAAGCTTGGGATCATGCTAAAAAGATTTCTAAAAAGTTCAAGATAAAAATTGATGAAGACCATGTCCAAGATTGCTTAGACAGTTATAGAGATTGGCAGTATAAACGAAGCCTGTGTCCAGATTGTGACCTAGGCGGCGTTCAAATAGATCAAAAAACTTACTCTTGTCTATTCTGTAGGGGTAAATGGCAGGTTAGTGAAGCACGATTCTGTCGACCTTATCGTAAACGAACAGTTAATTAATCGTACTTGCTGTAGCTATTGCGAATACCCGTATATGTTGCGACTGTCGCTGTTATTAGTCCAATGGTTATGAGGGAGTCCCACGCTAACAGACCAATAAATATCAACAAAACACTAAATGTTATCACATACAGATTCCCTTTGATTGAGCTGTTGTATTCCCTCATGGGCCACATAATGCTCGAGTTTCCTGAGAATACCCTGAGTATAGTGGTCTAGCTTCGGTCTACGACTGGTCTATGGTTAATTTCATCTGTTATTCTGACTTAAATCGGATTTAACTCCGAGTTAACTCCGATTTCCCTGTTCTGCTGCAGCTTCATATTATTCACTAGATGATATATCTAGGTCTTCTAATTTAGACAGGGTTGGTTGTAGTTTGACTATCTTAGTGAAGCACGCAAGTAAGCCCTATTTTCATACGGCGCATGCGTACTGGAAGTAAAAAGTCGAAAATACAGCCAAGTGAAAAGAAAAACCGCCTGGTTTATCCAGACGGTAATTCTTTTCAGTCCTGTTTAAATTAGGCTGATTTTTTTGTTCGGCGAGATATACGTCCGCCCTTTGCACCAGCTTTACGAGCTAGTTCACGGTTAGCGTAAAAGCCACCTGTTGTGCCTCTTTTGCCACCTGCTGCACCGATTTTTGCGTAAAAATCTGCACCATACTTAGCTTTGTTACGTGCTGCAGCCTTTTGGCCACCTTCTTTAGTACCTGCCATGAGGTTAAATCTCCCGTTGCCCACCATATTTGTTAATACAAAAAGAAAACAGAAGGTTTCATCTGCTGCCATCTACGGATCTTTCGACCCATTTGATAACTGCTTAACCCTCTGTTTTCTATATTGTTTCTAATGAAACTATAAGCATAATAACATGCTTTAGCTAATATGTCAATATTTATGCATAAGAATATTGTGATATTAATCACACTAACACCTATCCCAACTTCACTGTACAAGGAACGTCCTTGTACATTAAGGTGTTGGCTAGTTAACGTGTGAATTTATGACATGACGAAATAGCCTGGTTGATTGCAGTTTAGATGCATCATCTAACAGACTTTTACAAAGGTATTTCTTTTTCCAGAGCTCACTAACTTATTAATTCTGGTTAATCGGCACGCTACTTTTGCTGTCTATTATGTACGGACTGCGTCTGCTAGGCTTACAGCGCTTGTTCTTCCACTTACTTTGCGGCCCCAACAATCTATAACCAAAGAGAATGTTTCTAAAAATTGGCTAAAATTACGGGAAGCACTTGAAGCGCGTACTTCTTTTATCTTGTTCAGCCATAAATACATCTTTCATCTGATGTATCCTCCTTTTCGACCCAATAACTAGTTGGCAACAGTCATTGGGATATTTATTTGTTTTTGTATTTGTTTGTATTTTTGATAAATACACTTCTAATTTAACTGTAAACTTGCTTACGGTCAATAGAAACTAACTGAACTCTACTAAATCAAAGCTGGATTTCGCATTCGGGCAATAATTCTACGGGTTCACCACCGTAGCTATCATCAGGCTCAGCAGGAGAGCTAGGAACAGCTCTTACGCCTGGAAAGCTAACCCATCCTTCCTGATTATCATAAGATAACCTAAGCCATACGCCACTATCCCACGGCTTACTGTTAGTCGGGTATATAGGTTCGCCTGAATCATACCAACCATCAACAGCAATAACTTCGTTAGGTGCAAAGCTACCCACCTTATCAGAAAGCACATCGGGCTCTTTTCTGATTGCAGCACCATATGGCTGGAATCTATTTTGTGAATAAACGGCAAAAGCCACACAATCTTGATCATCAACTACTGTAGCGTCTGGAACCGTTGTGGTTGTTACAGATTCACTACTAGATGAACATGCACTTATCAAAACTCCAGCAGCCACCAAGCGTGGTATAGCTTTTATCATAACTGAACGTTCGATGCTTCTTCTCATAACTGATTAATTATAAAATAATCCTCTAATATAGCCATGACCACTTACAGATTAAGCCCTCGGGGGTTTTAGTGTCTGTAGATATCTAATAACGCTTTTGTTTATAAGTTATTTTTGTTGTATATTCTTGTTAAATGACCGACGTACGAATCGAACACCATAATAATACTTTTTTGAAGCCAGAATCTGTTGCTCCCGAAGACATAGAGGTTATAGGGTGTATTGGCACTTGGGATGCTAGAACTGGTCGGTTTCCGAAACCTTTGCTAGGTATTAAAAACCACAGCTTGCACACCTCCAACGGCTCACTGGAGCTAGTTAGTGGATTTTTAGCTTCAGATCGAGGTGAATTTCGTTTAATTAAAGGACATGGTGACGGAAAAGTTACTCTAACAGATGGACGAAAACACGGTTTAGGAAGTGTAGTGCTTGGCCAAGATAATCCGTATCCCTGCAGTTCTTGGGGGTTGGTGATTGAAGAACCGGTGCCTTACGTAGGCTCACACGAGTTGGGGTTTGTGAGAGAACCCGGTGAACAAGAAGTTTTGGCCACAATAGATATCAAAGATAAAGGCGTTGGTCACCTGGTTTACGCTGAATCTTCGGTGCTAGATGGTCTATATAGACTCCATAATCAGTATCGAGATATTGCTTAGATAGATAACAGCAAAAAGTTCTCCTCTCTATTTAAAGACGCTACGCACTCAACTTTTGATTATGGTCCAATTTACTGCTTTACTGTTTTTATGCATTTAGAAAATAAGCCCCGTTGGTGGCAAAAAGACTTAAACCCGTTTAATAGCGAGAGGGATCGGTCTAAATGGTGGAATAGAGAAGCATCCCTAGGCACACTTGTTTTAACAACTTTCGGCATTGGTAGTGTTGCGGGTATTTTGGTCTTGAGAGACACGGCTACAGCAGAGGCTGACGACTACGAGACCGTGAGGGCTCTCGCGGAAATGCAGTCAAAAAGCATCACCACAGACGATGGAGTAGAGGAACAAATGCGTCAAATTGCGCGACGAATAAGCGATAGTGAGCACCTGGAGCTATACTGTGCGGATAATCAAGCGCGTCCAGGACATACCAAAAGCATACAAACTAACCATCCTTTTGCAGATATTTCTTTGATAATAATGGACACGGAACTCTGCGATTCTGTACGACAAGCACAAGAAATAAACCTGGAGATGCCTATAACTAGTGCGGAAATACACACCGTTTATAATGCTAGCTTTGCGGCTTTTGTTTTGGGGCATGAACTTGGTCACGATTTGCTTGGAGGTGACGAGGATCAGGCGAACTGTGCTGGTTTATATTTTCACGAAGACATCGCAGCTTTTATGAAACTACCCTACTTTGCGCTGCATCAAGCACCAGAAACACTAGACGACTGTAGATAAGTCTCGTATTTTTGTTATATTTAGTTGATGAGCGAGCTTAAGCCCCACCCAGCAATACAGCATGTTGCAGTTCCAGAATCAGAGCTTATACAACTGACGCCTGTAGAAAATCCTGTCTGGAACTCCTTAAGCCCTAGAGAAAGGGCCCTCTATCACTACCACAAAATTATGGCGAAGGTCGGGGCGACTCTAGCTATGAGTACCTTTATTTACCCTTCGTTTATTCGAGCTGGAGAGGATTTTTCGGTTAACCAGCTAGATTTGGGAGACAAATTCATTAGTTATGGTGCAATCGCCATGTCGATAATGGTCCCTGCCTATGCTGCCTTATACAACGAATACCGAGCAGATGCTGTTTATAGTGGTGAGTGATCGACTATTGGAATGATTCTGCTCACTACTTGAGCTTTTCAAAACCTTTTAGAATTGTTAGATACTCTGGATCGTCTGTGGCGAAATGTTCTACCTGACCGTCAGGCACAATTTGTTCACGGCGCTCCACAACATCTGCTTCCGCAAACCATTCATATCCAGAATGGTCTTCTGGGTTCACATTTATATCGCTAGGATTATCCTTCCATTTGGCAAAATAAATTATCTCTACTGAATGTGAGCCCTTTACTTCGTTGACGTAGGTAAATGCTGCGAATGGCTCACCCAACACAATTTCTTTATTAAACTCTTCCATTACTTCGCGTCGTAAACCGTCTTCTAGTTCTTCTCCAAAATCAATGTGCCCACCTGGTAACTCGAACAGCCCCGGTAAGAACTTCTTTGTCTCTGCACGCTTTGGTAGAAATACCTTTAGAACACCATCAAAATATTCATAAATAAAAGCACAGGCTGTAATTACCTGTTGCCCTTGTGCCGGTGTTTCGCTGTCATGTTGTGTTTTGCTCATATATCAAGCATAACAGATAGAAAATATTATATGTCAACTACCGTTAAGCTGGCCTGGAGAGGTATAAAACCTCTATCAGCGTCAAGGGTGTGCCTATCGTCTTCAAGGACAGTAAGTACCGATGCGATAAACATGCCGTGGGTAAAGTAAACCTCATAGCCAAGCATCCCTTCTCTGATTAGAGATATGAAATGTTGCGCTCTAACATATGTTTCTTCAGGAACCCATCCTGTCTTGCTGTGTTTTTTTATAACCTGAAGGCCTTGAGAGATATCGCCCTCCAAATTTGCTTCGTTAACGATTGAGCTCTGATCAATGACCGTAAAGCCCGTAGCTCTAGCAGTATCTCGAGCTCTTACATAATCTGAAGCTAGTACTGGCATGTCGTACGATTCAGGCGTGATGCCAACCTCCATAAACCCATTCCTTAGCTCGCTAGTCTGCCCCATACCAACAACAGTAAGTGGAGCTGATTTATTACCAAATGCTATATCGCCTACGTTTACTGTTGATTGACCGTGTCTTGCTAGGTATATTTGTGGCATTATTCTATTTTACAATTATTTGAGCCGTTAAACACAAGCAATATCCACTGGAAGCACTGGTTGATTTTGTTTACTGACTTATCTCCTTTTTCTGTTCAGCTTACGTGACTTGCGCTGCATTGCTTTACGCTTTTTAGAGCTTCTAGTACTCCTTGATGTGGTTATGCCTGAATTCTTGACTGTAGGCGACGTCAACTCTGTACTTTCTGTGGTAGTGTTTTCTTCAGTTTCCTGAACAATTGGCTGACGTCTGGCAATAACTTCATTTACAACTCTTACGACTTCATCATCGGGCTCATTTTCATGTCGAAGGATATCCACGTCCTCTGGACTTATGTAGTTACCCCTCCGTACTTTGTATGCTAGAGCACCCCCTGCTAGACCATACACAAAGTCCAGGTAATCAGGCGTGCTTGACGGTCCATATCCCACTTTTTCGGCAAAAACATTCGCCAACACTGTAAGTGCACCTACTGTTCCTGCAAGTACTCTACGTCGTTTCTTAAACTCACCCTCTGTCATAGCTTGCAAACTATCGCCCATGATTCCCTTGGCCACTCTATCCATCAATACGAAAGTAAGGGCAGTATTTCCAACATGGTCAACAGCATCAAATGGTTCCGGTAATCTGTCTCTGGTACTCGGACCAAATCCAAAAGCTTCCGGTACTCTCAGAGCCGACAAAGCCATCGTAGGAAGAATGTACTTCATATCAGATGCTTTCCATGAAGGATTAGGTGCCATAATCCCTAACTCTGATCGTGTTTCGGCTACGCCTGGCTCACTAGGCATTGCAAATTTTTCTCATTTCTATAACAATTATGATACTTTTTTTAGTAAATGTCAATTTCTAAGCTGCTAGGCTTGCTTCTCCAATTTCACAGCCTTCGCATAATTTAGCACTCATTACTAAATGATAGCATTGCGACAAAATAATCATAAGAGCAGAGCTTATGGGGCTCAATTCCCCTTTTTGCTTTTGTTTATATCTAATTTATAAGATAGGATAACTTTATGATTGAAAGAGTTTTCCGGCTAGATGAAGATGGCGATTTGGTATTGCCCGTACGGACAAGTGAAGACTTTATGCCTGTACGACTATTCTGGCAAAGAATTGAGGGTAATGCCGGCAGAAAAGAATACCTAGATGCAGCTAGAACAGACTGTCGTGAAGCTTGCGGTAACGTTGCGTGTAATCAAGTTGTTTTTATCGGCATGGAAGAAATCGAAGATGGCATCTATAAGCCAGTACGTGGTACATTGAACTGCGACACCCCTGACTGCCCTCTTCAAGACCCTCCTAGCGCTGGACAACCAGCACCCTTAATTCCCGGAAACCCACCTGCACTCCAAGCAGAAGCTGAAATCCCTACAGAGGTCTAGTAACTAGACCTGACTTCCCTTTTTGTCTAGTTTTATTGTATAATATGTTTATGACTTTTGGTGAATACCAGGAACGAGCGCATAGCTTTTCTCGTATATGTGAATTAGGTAATCCTGTTGAAGAAGCTGGTAGATGGGCTATGTCCGAGATGAACGAAGTTTGGTTCGAGCCAGGTGATGCCAGAAAAACCGGATTGCTTCAAGGTTGGATTGAATACAATCCTGAAGTAGCTCTGCAGATCGCAAAAGAGTTTGGAGATGTTTTGTGGTTTATAGGTGAAGATGCCTCCAATAATCAACGTAGCCTGGACATCTTGGCCAAGGACTCTTTGCGAAGAAACGGCAAGATATTAACTACAATGAGCGATGTTCCGATTAAAAGGTTCGACATTGAAGCGAACAAAAAGGCAGGCGATTATTCCGTAGTGAACTATGAACTAAAACCTTTTCTGAAACCTGGCGAAATGCATCATGCGCATACTACTATATCAGAAAGTCCGGCGTACGTACTGAGTCGCGTGTTTGCGAGACTCGGTCGTGCCCTAAGCCCTTCATATCGCGTTTTTTCAAATGGACCTGCCAGTAGCACTGACTTCGAATCAGACAGGTTAATTGACAGATCTCGTGCGGACTCATTATGGGTCATGTCGTGGATTGGCCAGACAATGCTTGGGACTAGCTTAGAGGAAATTGCTGAGATCAACCTAGAGAAATTGACTCGTCGTGAAGAGGCTGGAACCGTTTTGTCTGGCCAAGACGTGGATCGCTCAAGATAATCTCTGCCAGCCTGAATGCTGGCTCGAGAGCTAAAGCATCTCGCTCGGCACGGGCAAGAATAACTCAACAGTTCACAGAACTGTTTCGGGTCGGACTTTGCAGAGGTACGTACAAGGAACGTCCTTGTACAGTGAAATATTGAGGTTTAGATGATGGAGCGAAATCCCCGTTGTAGCTAAATCCTAACTTCCCTTTTTGCTATTCGGTTGGAGTTGAAGTTGGAAGAGTTTGATTATTAATCATTACAACTATGTCTATCGCAGCTAAAACAGCCCCTACTTTTGCTGCCTGCGCTTGCCGGTCATCATCTAGCCCCATATCAGGAAGTTCGCCTACATCAGCCATTGCATCTATCAAACTTACTGCAAAAACTTCTCTATATTCATTAGCTACAACGTACATCCTCTGATAAATAGGCGAATGCTGTTCTACCACTTTATCGCCTTCTGCTAGCATTGCTGCTCCGACTGCAGAGTTCCATAAGTCTCGTTGTCCCTTTTCGTCATCACCACGTTTAGTAAAATTCCAAACGTCATCTGTGGTCGCTCTAGTCTGACCTTGTTCACCTGCTGCCATTCCTAAACTCCTATTTATGATTAAAATTATAAACCAGCTACAAAGCATTAACCATGAGCGCTTTTGCAAGGTCGGACCTTGCAAAGGTGGGAGAATGTTATTGAAGAAGATTTGTTTAGGAGGGGTGGGCGAAATCCCCGTTGTAGCTAAATCCTAACTCTACTAGCTTTTAGACGCACTTTCCTTAGGAGTCATATCAATGTTCACATAGTTGAGCTTCTTGAACTTATTGTCTTTCTTTAGTTGTGATTCAACTTCAGGAAGTGCTTTTCTGATAGCATTTGCCCTATAGGTATGGTTCGTCTTCTTGAGATTGCCATTTTTGAAGTGTTGCCCAGTTATATAATACGCATGGTTTGCCTTTGTTTTTTTAATATATTTAGGCAGTTGAACTTGTAGTCCGTGTAAATATGATGGTATGGAAGATTTATTGGAGGTGCTATCATTTTTTAGAAGCTTGAGCTCAATGTTAATTCGTACGTTCCTCCAGATAATCTCAAAATCTAGAAATCCAGAGTTTGTCCCTCGTTCTGGTATGAAAGATATTTCTTCAAAAAGACCAAATATTGCGGTCCCCTTACCCCAAAATATACGACCAATATCTACCTCTATTTTTGGTTTTTCTGCTTTTGACCCATCCTGCCATGCATCTTTCCACCCTGTACTGTCTTCAAAATAATCTTTAAAGTCTTCGATTAGGTACTCTACTAATTTTATGAATTCTTTTTCATTTTGGGGAGCTGTAATACCAGCAGACTTCAGGTCTTTGATATCATAGCTACCATCAAATGTCTTTAATGCTAGTAGATTATGTGCGTCTCCTGCAAAGTTGTAAGGTTTCCTGCCTTCTGAAGTTAGCTCAAAATATGCTTTATGTATGCTTTCATCGGTCATCAAAGCCTTGCGTATAGCATCAATGCTTATGTCATCTAGCGGCTTCTCAATTAGGCTGCTAAACTTTAATGAGAGCTCAGGGTCTGATTTTAATATGTATTTAACCTTTTGCTTTAAATCGTCATTGTCGTCGTCTAACGCCCTTAATAATCGTTTAGGAACAAAAACTATAGGTTCTCCCTCTTTCAGTGGATTTTCTGGCAAATCATACAACCCACCAGATATCCACTTATTTTCAATATAATCAAACACCCTATCATTTAGTGGCATATTTGGAGTAAGTTCAATGCCTAGTTTGTTGGCTTGAATTTGAGTATATTTTATTAAATAATCTAGGATTAAACTTACTGTTATGTCACTAATGCCGTCTGGGCCCAATCCATCAGTAAAGATTCTAATGTTGTGGGGATTGTACATTCCTTGAGGAAATGCCTTTGCTTCTTTAACGTAACGACTTTTAGT